>NZ_JBISDG010000024.1:0-62927 GCF_044472985.1 Roseovarius salis
CGTTGGTGCGCATCAGCTGTTTCATGGTCTAGACTTGGATGACGGGGCGCGATTTGTCGAGGCCGCCCGTTGGGGGTGTGATGGGATTGGATCAGGCAGTGCCTTTCGGCGCATGCCTGGCGATGGCCGCGATCGTCGTGTTCGCCACGGCGGCGCGGCTGCCGGTGCCGATGATGCCCTGACAGCCCCGGCCCGGCGTGCGGGCAGCAGTTTCCGGCGCCGGCGGCTTGACATTTCGACCGGGGCGGGATCACCGAAGGCACGCAAGATGCCTTTGCACCACCTTACTGGATCCACGATGCCGCCGCCCGATCATATCCGCGTTCTTCTGTGCACCCGCAATGGCGAGAGGTGGCTACCCGACCAGTTGGACTCGCTCGCCCGGCAGACACATCCCGACTGGTCTCTCTGGATCAGCGACGATGGCTCGACCGACCGGACGATGTCCGTGATCGATGCCTTCGACCGCGAGCACCCGGGGCGGGTGGAGCGCGTGATCCGCGGGCCAGGCAAGGGCGCCGCCGCCAATTACCTGCATCTGCTCAACCACCCCGACCTGCCCATCGGGCCGGTGGCATTGGCCGACCAGGACGATGTCTGGCGCCGCGAAAAACTTGCGCGCGCCGTCAAAGCGCTCCGTGGCGGCACGCCGGGCGAGGAGACACCCCGCGCCTATGCCGCGCGCTACCTCGTCACCGACGCAGGTCTGCAACGGCCAAGGCTCTCGGCTGGCTGGCCGCGCGGCCCCTCGCTCGCCAACGCGCTCGTGCAGAACGTGATGTCCGGTCACACGACCGCGATGAACGGCGCCGCGCTGGCGCTGGTGCGCCGCGCCGGGGCGCCGCCCGTGCCCCATCACGACTGGTGGCTTTACCTTCTGTTCGCCGCCACGGGCTGCGACATCCACCTCGACCCTGCCGGCGTTCTTTACTACCGCCAGCACGCGGAAAACCATTTCGGCGACCGCCGAGGGCGGCGGGCACGGCTGGCGCGGCTGCGGTTCATGGGGGGCGACTCGCTCGCCGCGCGCTGGTTCGCGGCCAATGTCGACGCGCTGGACGGCGTGCCGGACATGCTGACACCCGGGGCGCGGCACGCGCTGGAATCCCTCCGGCAATTCCCAACGCGGCCCGGGCTGCAGCGGCTGCGCGCGTTTCGCCGCATCGGCGTGCACCGACAGTCATGGTTGGAAACCCGGTTCATGGAGCTTGCCGTGCTGCTCGGACGCCTGTGAACGCTGCTCCGACGGCCGCGCAGCGCCGGCGCGCCGGTCCGGAGCGTCGCGATACGGGCTGTCTTCCTCGGTGGCCGACACCACGAAGCCAAGCGCGGCAAGCATCGCCCGGCACAGCGCCCCATCACTTGCCCGGTCAAAGCCATGGAACATGGGATTGGCATTGGTTTCGAGATAGACAAAGGCGCCGGTTTCGGGACAGGTCTTGAAATCGGAGGCGCACCAGTCGAGCCCCATTGCATCGTTGAGCGCGACAAGCGGGGCCGCGATCTCGCCGGGGATGTCTCGCGGTACGATCCGTGCCGCCGGGTCGGTGCGATAGTCCAGCGCCCCGGAGCGGATTTCGAACCCGACCAGCCGCGCGCCGACGCGAAAGACACGCAGATCGGGCGCAACGAGCCGTGCCTGCGCCGTGACCGCCGGCAGGGCCCGCCCGCCGGCAAGGTGCGTTTCGAGCATCCCGGCGGTCAATGGCCGGCAATAGTTGCCGCCACGAAAGGGTTTCTGGACCAGCGGTCCACCGGCCAGCGCGCGCATGAGGGCATCGCCGTCATTACCCGACAGCGTTTCCGGCACGGCCAGCCCCAGCAGTGCCGCGGCCCGCAGCGCGGCGAGCTTGTTCACGCTGCGGCTTCTTCCGAACGGATCCCGGTTGAAACAGCGAACCCGCTCCGCTCCCGCCAGCCAGCCCCGCAACACGGCGAGGTAGCCCTCGACCTGCGCGGCGTGATCGCCGCTTGTCCTCCGGTTATCGCGGTTTGCTTGCGCGCGGGCCTCTTGCCCCGTCGTGCCCGCCGGGGCTGCTCCGCTGCCTGGATGGGTGGCGAACACGTCCCCGCGCAGGAACGCGGCCGACACGGGCACTTCCGGCCCCGGCGTTGCGGTATTGGAGGAAACATACGGCCTCTTGCCTTCTTCCCTGATGACACGGCCGTGCAGCCTGAGGCCGCCCGCGCCCGCATCGCAGCTGATGGCCGGTACGTTACCGGGCGCGGCGAGACCATCGACGACCGGAATGCCGTTTTCGCGGGCGGCCCGGGCCAGGGCGGCGAGACTGGGGTCCCGCGACCCGCCGGCGAGAAGCAGCGCCATCGCGTCTAGCCCAGGTCGTACCAGCCGCCATCCGGCAGAAAGCCCGGAACTGCCTGGTCGGGCGCGTCGGCCGTGGCCCCGTGGAAATGCCCAAGTCCATCCTGCGAAAAGGCGTTGTCCTGCCAGTGCCCGTTCCCCGTGTCCGGGGAGCCGATAATGTCGCCCCATCCGTCGAGACGGGAGACCGCCCACTCATCCTCTTCGCCCACGGCCATGGTCGTGCCCGTGGAGGCGATATCGGGCGCCCCGTCGGGCGACGCAGATACGGCCGCCTGCCCGAGACCGGCATCACCGGACCCCGGGGCATCATCGTTTACCCCGATAAGATCGGCATCGTTCTGCACATGAGGTGCCGACAGCATGTCGTCCTCCTCCCCGATCGCCATTGTCGAACCGGTGAGACCGGGATCTTCGGGCACGATGCCCGGCAGGGGGGTTGGACCGGTCAAGTAGGCGGCGTCGCCACTGCCGTCTCCGGCGGCGTCGCGGCCCGTACGCGGCAGGGCATTTCCGCCCGGCCGGAATTCGAATTGATCACCCGAAATGGTTATGGAAGTCCACATGAAAGTTTCCCGTCTGATTTGCCATAGCGTCTGGACCGGTCATACCAACGATTCGTAAGAACAGTCTTAACCGGCGCTGAAGCCTACGTGCCGGCAAGGCGGCTCATCCGCGGCACGGCTGGACGGGGCCCTACGCCACGCCGCACAACACGGCATACCCGTGGGCTGGAGCCGTCGGGAAACACGGCACTTTCTGCGGTAGCTTGGCCCCGGGCGCAGCGGTTGGCCGAACCCGTTGCCGCGGCAGACGAAGGGGGCCCGAAGGCCCCCTTCATTGGTTTGCGTGATCCTTGGCCGTTGGACGAGTGCGCGCGCCACCACGACGCGCGCCTGCCCTCACTGCGCGATGGCGCCAAGGGCCCTCATGTTGATGGCACTGACATCCAGCGTGTGGCCGGGGCTGTTCGCAGGCGCCTGCATGAACACGGCGACCTTGCCATGTGTGAACCGGCTGTCCGTTTGTGCGGTGCACACGGTGGTTCCGTCCAGGGCGAACGAAAGCTCGTTCCCGCGCTTGACGATCCGAAGAACGCGCGGACTCCCGAGCGAGCGGCCGAAAAAGGCATCGCCGCAAAGAACGTTGAAATCGCCGCCGCTGTCATCGGTGCCGGACCAGCCGCCAACCTCCGCGATTTCGACCAGCGTCTGATCGCCGTCCGGTCCTTCCGCGATGCTGTAGCTGAACATGAGCCCGGAGAAGTTGCCGGCGCCGTCAGCGTAGTTGCTGATGAAAACCCCGCTCGGCCACTCCAGCGTCGAATCGGGATCCTCGCGCTTCATCATCGTGTGGATCACGAGATCGTCGGCGCAGAAGGGTGACTGGGCCATGTACCACGTATGGTTCCGCGACGCGCTGACATGCATGGCGCGTCCGACGCGCATCCAGTTGCCCAGCACCTGGGTCCAGCTGTCGACCTGTCTGTCAGTGCGGAAATCCCACCTGCGTTCGAGCACAGGGTTCTGCAAGGCCACGTTGGCGTGCGCGGCCCTGAAGCGCGGACGCGGCAGGTTGACGGCCGTCGTCGGGACCCCCTTGCACTTGAGCGCACGTTCGATCTCCTCGACCGACGCATCGGGCTTGGCCGACTTCAGGAGCGCGAAAGCCCCGGCCACGTGCGGGGTCGCCATGGACGTGCCGCTCTTGGTCGTGAGCGCGCCCCTCGTACCGTCCGCGTCGGCCGCCTCGATCGAGCTGCCCGGCGCCATGATATCCACCATTTCGTCGTGGTTCGAGAAACTGGATACATCATCGGATTTCGTCGTGCTGCCGACCGTGATGGCCGCGGGGATGCAACCCGGCGCGTCCACGCCGTCGCTGTAGCCGGCGTTACCCGATGCGATCACGGTGGCCACACCGCGGGAGCGCAGGGTATCGATAATGGGCACAAGGGGGTTGTTGCTGCATGGGCTGGACGTACCGCCACCGCCGAGGCTCATGTTTGCCGACGCGATGTTGTACCGGTTGCTCCACTTTGCGACGAACTCCAGCCCTTTCATCTGGTCCGACGAAAAGGAAAGGGCGCAGGGCGAGCTGGACCCGCAATAAGCCGTGCTGTCGAACCGGCTGAACACCTGGACCGAGACAACGTTCGACTTGCGCGCCACGCCGTCATGTCCAAGATACCGGCCCGAGGCGATGCTGGCCACATGCGTTCCGTGCCCGCAGCCATTGATGCTCGTGTCACAATCCTCGCCGGCCACGCCATTGCTGCCCCGCCGCATTTCGTCCGCGCCGTCCGGGCAGAGGGTGGACGAGGGATAGGCGGAATCGGTCGTGGAAAAGCACGCAGACGCAACCACCTTGGAATTCCCGAAACGGTCGAACATGGATGCGTGCCGCCAGCGCACGCCGGTATCAAGCACCGCGACCGCCTGGCCGGTGCCTTCGATCCCGTCGGCCCAAAGCCTCGGTGCCTTCACGAGAGACACGCTTTCATCCAGGGCGGGCGGCACGGGGATATCCTCGTGGATGGATGTCACGCCCGGCGCGGCCATGATACGCTCAAGATCTCGCGCCCCGAGTTTCGCCGCGATGTAGGGCACGGTTTCAAAACGCGTCACGTCCTCTGCGGCGGAAAGCACCGCCAGGATCTCGTCCTGGCCGGCAGCGATGGCGTCACGTTGCCCGGCGAGCTCCGGCTCGCTCAGGTTGCCTTCCGGCTGGAAGTCCACATCGAATCCAACGATCACGCGCACCGCGCCGCGGTCGCGTGCCAGCGACAGGAGCGCGTCGGGACCCGCCGCAGTTGTCGCGCCTTTTTCGTCGCCTACGTAAATCGCCGGGCCGGCCATGTCGGACCCGGATGATTGTGCGTGCGCACCCGCCATGGGAACCAGCGCCAGGCCGGCTGCCGCGGCGACGGCCCTGCACCAGCGCGCTCGCCGCGCGAGGGAGCTCGTCATAGATTGCATACTTTCAAATCCTCTCTTTCGTGCCTTGCACGGCCGCACGCTATCAGAACACGCTCCCGAAAAAAGAGGCAAAATATCGCGAAAAACCGGGGTTACGCCTCCGGTTGACGCCCCCGGGTTCGTGGCGGTTGCCTGGGCCGCAGCGGAGGGGACGCATTCGTTCCGGCCCTTTTCATGAATGCTCGCCAACCCTCCGCGGAGCGCGCCATGACATGTCCAATCCGCCCGGCCCGATGAAAAAGGGGCCCCGCAGGGCCCCCTTTCGTGTCGCTTGTTCGGGACGGTTTACTGTGCCGCGGCTCCGGCAGGGGATGCGCCTGCCTGCTGCTCGGCCGTCGCCGTGTTGCCCATGGCCGCCGACATGTCGCCGGCAACCTCGACCCCCGCGATCCCGTCACGCCCCAGCGGACGCATGATCACGCGATCGACCGTCAGCACGTGATCGGGGTCGTTTTCCGGTGCGGCCATGACCAGCGATACGTGGCCATAATCGAACCGCGAGTCGACCATCTCGTCACACACCCTGTTGCCGTCGATCCAGAACATCAGGCGCCCATCCGGCCACTTTGTGACCTGCAGGTTGCGCGGGCTGCCCAGGGCCGGCCCTGCGAACCTGTCGGTCGAGCAAAGCAACGTGGCACTGCCGGAGTCGGCCGTTCCGGAATACCCGTTGACTTCCCACAGCACCCCTTGCGTCTGGTCATCGGGGTCCACGTTGTAGGCGAACCACAGGCCCGAGAAATTGCCGGCCTCGTCGGCGTGACTGCTCAGCAGGATACCGCTGTTCCAGTACTGGGACGTGTCGGGATCCTGCCGTGCCATCACGGCATTCACGACGACCTCATCCGTGCAGAAACGCGACTCGATGAGGTGCCAGACGTTCGAGGTGTTCGCACTGACCTGCAACGCATTTCCCGCGCGCCCCCAGTTGCCCAGGATCTGCTCCCAGTAATTCAACTGCCGGTCATTCCTGAAGGTCCAGATCTCGCGCGTGAACGGTTTGCGCAGCCGGAGTTCGGCACGGTCCATGTAAATGCGCGGACGTGGCAGGTTCACATCGCTGATCCGCTTGCCCGTGCATTCGAGCGCCCGCTCGATCTCGTCGACCGTTGCGGTCGGCACCGACGATTTCAGCAGGGCGACGGCCCCGGCCACGTGCGGTGTCGCCATCGAAGTGCCGCTCAGGGTTCTGAACGCATTGCGCGCGCCGTCGGCATCAGCCGCCAGGATGGAACTGCCGGGCGCCAGCAGGTCCACCATCTCGTCATGGTTGGAAAAGCTCGACACGTCGTCGGATTTCGTGGTGCTTCCGACCGTGATGGCGGACGAGATGCAGGATGGCGAACCGACCGAGCTGTTGAACCCGTCATTGCCCGACGCGATGACCGTCGCCACCCCGCCGGAGCGCAGGTTGTCGATGATCGCGGCCTGCGGTGCCGAGTTGCACGGCGCGTCGTATTCACCGCCGCCCAGGCTCATGTTGGCCGCGGCGATGTTGTACTTGTTCCGCCAGCGATAGACGAATTCCAGCCCGGCGATCTGGTCGGAGGTCCAGCTGAGCGCGCAGGGCGTGCCGGAGCAATCGAACTCGCTGAACACCTGGATCGGCAGGATGTCCGAGCCGCGCGCCATGCCGTGGTGCCGCGGGAAATAGCCGACGGCGATGCTGCCCACATGCGTGCCGTGTCCGCAGCCGGAGATGCTGGTGTCGCAATCATGGGCCGCAAACCCGTCGGCACCCCGTTTCATGACGTCCTGGCCATTGCGGCACAGAGTCGTGGACTGAGATGTCGTGCTCGAGAAGCAGGCCGACGCGACGGCCTTGAGCCCGGTGCGATCGCGGAAGGCCCCGTGCCACCAACGCACGCCGGTATCCAGAACGGCAACCGTTTGTCCCGTCCCCTCGATGCCCTGGGCCCAAAGCCGCTTGGCATTGACCAGCGCAACACTTTCGTCGAGCGTTGGCGGGACGGCGATGTCCTCGTGGACCGAGGTGACGCCCGGCGCCGACAGCACCGCTTCGAGATCATCCGGTCCAAGCGTTGCGGCCATGTAAGGCACGGTTTCGTAACGCCGAACGGTCTCGGCGTTGGAAAGCGCGCCCAGGATCGCCTCTTGGCTGGCGGCGATCGCGTCGCGCTGCCCGGCCGCTGCGGTTTCGCTGAGATTGCCTTCGGGCTGGAAACCGACATCGAACCCGATGATGACACGCACCTCACCCCGTTCACGTGCCAGCGACATCAGCGCATCCGCGCTTGTGGCCGTCGCGGTCCGTTTTTCATCGGCAACGAACACGGCAGGGCCTGCCGCATCGGATGCGCCCGATTGCGCTTGCGCGGCCGCTACCGGCAACAGGCCCAAAGCCGCGGTTACCGCGACCGCCTTGCACCAAACATTCGGCTGCGAAACGAAATTTTTTATTCGTCGCATTAGATTAATTCCTCTTTCAATAGAAACTCCCACGGCGAAACCTTAACATAACTTTTCTTGAACGGAATAGGGATAATGCCCGGCCGCACGCTCAAAGACCGTTTTTCCATCGAGGCAGGCAGTTTCATTCAGGATACCGGGCCTGCCGATGCCGCGGCGAGGTCGGCCGTCAGTTGCCGACCATGCTTTGCATGTCGAATATCGGCAGCAGGATCGCGAGCACGATCACGAGAACCATGCCGCCCACGACGATCATCGACATCGGCTCCATCAGCACGATCACCCGCTTGCGCTCGGTCTTGAGCCACGTCTCGGCCAGCACCGCCGCGCGCTCGCTCATGGGCCCCAGCCGCGCGGATTGCTCGCCCACCTGGATGAGTTGCCGCGCGACGGGGTGCAGGAAATCCAGCCCGCGGATGGCTTGTGACAGGCTTTCGCCCCGCCGTAGCGCCTCGCCCGCGGCCAGCGCCTGGTCGCGATGATCGTCGACGGCCAGCACGGCGCTGGCATGTGACAGCGCCTCGGTCAGCGGCAGCCGGCTGTTGATGACCAGCGCGAGCGTGCGCAGATACTGCGCCGCCGCGCCCATGCGCATGAACCGCCCGAAAAGGGGCAGGCGCAGGATCATCCGGTCACGGCGGCGCCGCCAGGCCGGGATGCGCGCCGAGGCCACGGCGAACAGCACGCCGCCGCCCATTGCCGCGACGATCCACGGCCAGTCGGTCTTGATGATATCGACGATACCCAGCACCGTAACCGTGAGCGGCGGCAATGGCCGGCCGGACGCTTCGAACATCGCCACGATCTCCGGCGCGACCGTCACCATCAGGATGCCGCACACCGCGACGGCCATCAGCGTCACGAAGGCGGGGTAAAGCAGCGCAGAGGCGACCTGCGCGCGTTCGCTGGCCGAACTCTCAAGGAAATCGGCAAGCGTGTTGAAAACGGAGTCGAGTTCGCCGGTTTCCTCGGCCGCCTGCAGCGCGGCGGTGTAATAGGCAGGCAGGTCCCGGCTGCTGCGGGCGAGCGCCACGCTGAGCGGTGCTCCCTCCAGCAGCCCCGCCCGCGCCTGTGCAGCAAGGCTTTGAACCTGCCGGTTCGGAGAGGCCGACTGCACCGACTCCAGCGCCGCCTCGGCCGCGAGCCCGGCGCTCAGCAGGACCGCCATCTGCCTTGTGAATACCGAGAGCAGGTCGCGACCGATCCGGTTCTGCCGCGACCACCCCGCCCGGCCAGTGGTGCCACCCGCGCGGGCCGCCGCGCCGCCGCGCTGTTCGGTGATATCGCCGGGCAAGAGCCCCTGTTCACTGATCCGCGCCGAGGCGTCGGTGATGTCCTCTGCCACCACGATACCGCGCCTGGGACGCCCCTCCGCGGTGTAGGCGGTGTAGGAAAAGGTCTTCACGGACCGTCACCGATGACGCGCGACAGTTCGGAAAGACTGGTTTCACCGCGGACGACTTTCAGCAGGCCGCGGTGATACAGGCTGCGCGCCGCATCGGGGTTTTCCTGTTCCAGCCTGACGCGCAACCCGTACTCGGACTGGCCGGCCTCGATCCCCTCGCGCAGGTTGTCGGTGATCTCGAGCAGGTCGAAAACACCCACCCGCCCGCTGTAGCCCGTCCCGTTGCAGCCCGCGCACTGGCCCGTGTCATCGAGGTCCGGGGCGTGAAATATCCGGTCGGGAACCCCCAACCCCTCCCGGACAAAGCACGCTGCCTCCTCCGCGGTCGGGGGGGCCGGCTTGGCGCAGCTCCGACAGAGCCTGCGCAACAGGCGCTGCGCGATCACGCCGCGCAGGGTGGCCGAAACCAGATAGTTCTCCACCCCCAGCTCGCGCAGACGGACCACGGTGGCCAGCGGGTTGTTCGCGTGAACCGAGGAAAAGACGAGGTGCCCGGTGAGTGCCGCCTCTGCGGCGACCTGAGCGGTTTCGCTGTCGCGGATCTCGCCCACGAGGATCACATCCGGGTCCTGCCGCAGAACGGAGCGCAGGCCACGGGCAAAGGTCATCCCGATCTCGCTGTTGACCTGACACTGCGAGATACCGGGCAATTCGTATTCGATCGGGTCCTCGACAGTGAGGATGTTCCGCTGGCGCCGATCGGCCAGCTGCAACAGCGAATAAAGCGTTGTCGTCTTGCCGCTGCCGGTGGGACCCGTGGCGAGGATGATGCCGTTGGGCTGGGCGGCCAGCTTGTTCAGCAGCGCCTGCCGTTCCGGGTCGAGCCCGAGATCCTCGGGCGCCATCAAACCACCGGAGCGGTCCAGCAGGCGCATCACCACGCGTTCGCCGTAAGGCCCCGGCAGGGTGGAGATGCGCACATCGACGGCCTTGCCCCCCAGGCGCAGGGCGATGCGCCCGTCCTGGGGCAGGCGCGTTTCCGCGATATCGAGGCCCGCCATCACCTTGAGGCGGGACACCACGCGCCGCGCGGGCACGTCCTGCCGGTCGAACGCCTGCTGGAGCGTGCCGTCCACGCGGATGCGCGCGCGCAGCCCCTCTTCGTGCGGTTCGATGTGCAGGTCAGAGGCCGCCTGTCTCACCGCGCGGCGCAGAAGCTGGTTGACAAGCTTCACCACCGGCGCCTCCGCGGCATCCTCAAGCAGGTCGCGCGGCATCGCATCGCGGGTTTCGCCGTCGATGTCGAATTGCAGCGCGTCGGCTGCGAACTGATCGCCGCCGTGATCGTACAACCGCGCAAGGCTGTTCTGGAACCCGGCATCATCCAGGCGCGTCACCCCTAGGGGGCGGCCCGCCACCGCGCGGGCCGCGCGCAGGCCGTCCAGCGTCGGCGCCGGCCCTGTCAGCAGCTGCGCGCCATCCACCGCCACCTGGTGATCGCGGGCGAATGCGAAAGGCAGTCGCCCCGCAGGCGGGGCCGCGGGTGCCGTTTCGGTATCCGTGTTACTGTCCGACATCCGTGTTCAACCTCGGCGGCAGCGCCGGGTAGAGCCGCTCGCGCACCGCCTTGTCGATATAGGTCCGGTCAAAGGGCTGGTTGAGATCGACACCGTCGAACGGAAACCCCGTGCGCCGCGGGTCCGGCCGGACACCGGGATTGCGTGGGTCGATCTGCCGGCTGATCTGCTCGGTTCGGCGGGCGATTTCGCCGGTGACGCGTTCGGCCTCGGCGTCCGAGCGCAGAACGCGGGGACGCAGCATCACCAGCAGAACGCGTTGCGTGTCCCGCAGGGCGCGGCCACGGAACAACCCGCCGATCAACGGCAAGTTGCTCAGCCCGGGCACCCGCTGGTCCGCGGTGCGGCCGCTTTCCTCCATCAGACCGCCGAGGATGATCACCCGCCCGTCGCCGACGAGTACGTTCGAGGACAGGTTGCGCCGGGTCGTGATCTCGCCCCCGGCAGCCGAGGCAGAGCCCGTGAGGTTGGAAACCTCCTGCGTGATGGCCATGCGCACCATGTTGTCCTCGGTGATCTGGGGGCGCACCTTGAGCGTCAGCCCCACGTCACGCCGCTCGATGGTCTGGAACGGCTGTTCCGGCACGGCGCTGTCGCCGACGGTGGAGAACGAGCCGGTAACGAAAGGCACGTTCTGGGCAACGACGATCTCCGCCTCCTGGTTGTTCAGGGTCAGCACCGCGGGAGTCGACAGCAGCCGTGTATTCTGTTCGCTGGCGATCGCCGTCAGCAGCCCTGCGAAGTCGTTGTGATGCACCCCTATGATCCCGCCATCCCCGGGCGACACGATCTCTCCGGAAATCGCGGAACTGATCAGCGTGATGAGCGATGAGCGACCGTCGAGCGAAAAGGAGGTCCCCCCGCCGATGGCATCGTTGAGAATCCCGCCGAACTGCACTGACAGGTCGGAAAAATCCTCGGCCGAGATCTCGAAGATGACTGCCTCGATCAACACCTGCGCGGGCTTTTTGTCCAGCGCCATGACCGAGCGCGTGAGGCTGTCGATCTCGTCCCCCGGAGCGTTGATGAGAATTGAATTGCTTTGCGGCTCGGCCACCACGGTCACCGTGGATGCGCCCCCTTGCTGGTCACCGGAGGAAGGCAGCGACTGGCGGATCACCTCCGCCAGCTTCTCGGCCTCCGCGTAGTCAAGTTGCACGACGCGCGAAACGGTTCGCCGTTGCGGCGTGTCGAGCTTGGCGACCACCTGGCGAACCCTGTCCCGGAACCGCGCGGGACCGGAGATGACGATGCTGTTCGCCCTCTGATCCGCCGAAAGCCGCGCGCCCGCGGGCAGGATGTTGAGCGCCTCGATCACCGCGACGAGATCGGTCGCGCTGGCGTGTTCGAGGCGGATCGCCTCGATCTGGCGGTCGCGGGTGGTGGCAAGCCTGCGGATCAGCGACTCGATGCGGGCAATATTCTCCCGCCTGTCGGACAGCACCAGGAGCCCCGCCGAGTACACGGGCGTGAGAACCGCCTCCTCGGGCAAAAGCGGCAGCACGACCTCGATCACGTCGTCGAGGTTCTCGCTCTGAACCGGGATGACACGGGTTTCGAACGCGCCACCGCGCTCGGCCCCGGTGTCGGTCAGGCTGCGAGCCTGTCCGAGCGGCACGATCCGGTCGACACCGTCGCCCTCGACGATCGTCAGGTCATTGAGTTCCAGCACGTTGAGGAAGATCTCGTATATCGTGTCGGACGTCACGGGCGACGGCGCTATGACCGTCACCTCGCCAGAAACAGCCGGATCGACGATGAAATTCCGCCCCGTCTGCTTGGCCACGATCTGAACGAAGTTGCGCAATTCCACGCTGCGCAGGTCCAGTTCGATCTGGCCCCGCGCCTGCCCCGTCGCCCCGGCCAGCACCGCAACGGCCATAACCAGCACGAGCGCAATCCCCGGAAGGGTGCGTGTCGTCGGGTCTGACTGGAACCGCCGGGGCGGACGGGAGCGGAACGGCAATTTCATTTCAGGCAATCACTCGGCCACGTTGCCGTTCCGGTTGACATCGTCCGCGACATCGTCGTTCCAATCCTCTGGGATGCGGCCATTGGCCGTGATCCGCGCCTGGTCCGCACGGCCCGCGGACGCGCCGCCGACGTCTCTGCCATACTCTCCGGATACGTCCGGATCAACAGATGCGCGCGCCCGCGCCTCCATTTCCTCTACCGACACGCGCCCGCCAACCTCCGGCTCCGCGCTGTCCGCGCCCGTCGCGGAAGTGCCTGCACCGATTTCATCCCAGCCGGCATCCAACGCGCCGGACGGTTCCGGCCGCTGCCCTGCCGTCGCGCCCGCTGTATCCGGGTCTTCCCGGAAAACGATCCTGAAACGGCTGTCGCCGCGGCGGGCCAGCACGCTCTGCGACCCGATTTCCACCACGGTTTCGCCGCCCGGCAGCTTGCTGCCGACGGCGGCGACGTGTTCCTCGGCCCCGTCATGCACCAGCGCGATGCTGTCACCGTTGCCGCGGATGACACCTGTCAGCCAGTACTCGGTGCTCTCCTGCGGCTCCGGGTCCTCGAGGGGTATCTGGGGCTCGACCACCTGCTCCGGTTCCGGCTCGGGCTCCGGCTCGGGTGCCGCGGCGGGTTCGGGCTCCGGCTCGGGCATCGTGACATCGTGCTCGCCAAAGGCTGCGGCCCATGCGACCTCTTGCCCTGCCGGCTCCTGGTCCGGGTCGCGTACCGACCCGGACAGGGCGACGGGCGTCGCGGGCGTGGCAGCGAACGCCGCGGGGCTGACCGTTTCGCTGCCTTCGGGCTCGAACATCGATACCAGACGCATCCCCGCAAGACCAAGCGCGGCGAAGGACACCAGCAGCATGACCGGATTGACCCGCGCCTTTACGGCGGGTGTCGACGAGGTGCCGGAACCTGTCGAGGTACGGGTCGGGGCGTTTCCTTGCACTATGCCCCCTCTTGCATAGAAACCAATTTTTTCCTCTCGTGGACAATATCACCCGACGCGGTTAAAGTTCAATCCTCAAACGCAGAAGGAGCAACGCCATGCAGCGGCGGCAAGCGTACTCTGCCACGGGCGTTTTCGCCATGGCCATGGTGCTGATGTCCTGTGAACCGGCCGGCACGCTGCTCGGCGGCGGTCGCGCGGATGATTATCGCGTCGCCCGGCAGGCGCTGGAGACGGGCGATTACAGCCTTGCCATCACGCGTTACGAGCGTCTCCTGCAGCAGGCCGGGCCATCGGCGGGACGTCTGCAGCTGGAATATGCCCACAGCCTGCTGCGCGCCGGCGAGTACGGGGAGGCGATCTCGGTCTCGAGCGAGCTGGCGGAAAACCACAGTGGCAGTGTGCGCGCAAGCGCGCTGGCCGTTCGGGGAACGGCCCGCCACCAACTTGCCAGGGGGATGATCGCCTCCGGCGGATCGGGCGAGGAGGTACGCCGGCTGTTGGAGACGGCGCAGGCAGACCTGTCACGGTTTCTGGAAACCCACCCCAAGCTCGACGCGGCCGGCGCGATGGCCAAGCGTTCCCAGCTGATCTCCGAGGACCTGCGCGCGACGGGCTGAGCAGCCTGCCGCGCGTCAGTCGCACAATTTGCCGCTTGACGCCCCGACACAAGCACGCCCACCCGAAAGCTGCAGGCGCTTCGGGGCGATGCCGGACGCGTTGCCCTGCCCGCCCGACAATGTGAAGGTGCCGCTCTCCCGCCCACCGCGTTCGAGCGCGGTGCCGCCGTTCGGCTTCACCCGGGCCGCCCGGGCCTGGGCATCCTTGCCCTGCCGCGCCGCGGCCGTCCTGCGGTCACTCATGTAATCCGCCGCGGCAGATTCCAGCATCGCCTGTTTCTCCGCCCCCGTTACCGGCACGGCGGCGCTGCCGATCCCTTGCAAGGGCTCGTCCAGCATGGCGTTCAGCCCGTCATAGTCGATCGCGGCCAGCAGTCCGGGCAGGTCGGCGTGGGGCGCGTCCGCATAAACGCCGATCGCCACCTCGTCGCCGATGAAGGCCTGCAGCATGAGCGGGCCATCCGGCGCCGTCCCCTGCCCCGTCCCGGGCTCGGCCATGCGAAAGAACATCACGCCATCGACGATATCGTAGCCCGACAGATACATGCGGTCGACGCTGACACCCGGCGCTACAAATGCCGTTGCGCGGCCGGTCCGCCCGACTTCCGGGTCGTAAACCGCCGACAACCGGACCCGGTCCTCGCCGCGGACATACTCGAAAACCTGCGCATCGGCCGCCTTGCGGGCCGCCTTCATCCGGTCCTTGAAGGCCCGTTTTTCCAATAGTGTCATGCCGGCCGTGATCTCGGCATCGCGGGAGGTGTCACGCTCCCAAGCCTGCCGTTGCCATCCCGCCGGGTCCTCGGGCAGGTGGCTGCGCGCCGGCCGGGATTGCCGCCGTGCCTTGTCGATGGCGTCGAGGGTGGCAGTGACCCGCCCCGGGTACCCGCCGACATATGCCGACAGGGAAAATTCACCGGGATTGGACCCGTTGGCCTTGGACTGAACGACGTAATCGGCCCCGGCAACCGCGGCGGCGGCCGCGACGACAAAGCCCAGGGCGTACGGGTTGAACATGGCGACACTCCGGCTCGGGCACGGTCCTGGCGAGGATGAAGCCGGTTTGCGGCGAAAATCGGGACGGCGCGCGGCGATCCGAAGGCCGGCAGTTTCACTCGCCCACGGCCACGCCTTCGCGGCGCGGGTCCGCCCCGCCCTCCAGCCGCTCTCCGAGCGAGATCGCGTGCAGCCCCGAATTCAGCAGGCGCCGGTTCACCTCGAACCCCCGCCGCGCAAGCCCCGCGACAAGCGCGTCATCAACCTTTCCGGCCTCGACGTCGTAGGGCCCGTACCGGTTTACGAGATGGGGCAGCTCCAACGCCGCCTGCACGTTCATGCCCCAGTCGAGATGCGCGATGAGGGTCTTGGCCACGTAGCCGATGATCCGGCTGCCGCCGGGCGATCCGACGATCAGCACCGGCGCGCCGTCCTTCATCACGATGGTGGGCGACATGGAGGAGCGGGGCCGTTTGCCCGGTTCGACTCGGTTGGCCACGGGGCGCCCGTCGCGATGGCTGCGGAAAGAGAAATCCGTCAACTCGTTGTTCAGCAGGAACCCCCGCACCATGAGCCGGGAGCCGAAGCCGTTCTCGATCGTGGTGGTCATGGACAGGGCGTTGCCGTAGCCGTCCACGATGGAGATGTGCGAGGTCGACGGGAACTCGATCGCCGCGCCATCGGCCCAGTTCAGCGCGTGGTCGAATTCCGGCTCGCCGGGCCGCGCCGCAGGCAACGCCGTGTCGCGGCGCAGCAGTTCCGCCCGATCGGCGAGGTAATCGCTCTCGATCAAACCCTCCACCGGCACCGGCACGAAATCGCTGTCGGCCATGTAGCGGCCCCGATCGGCAAAGGCGAGGCGGCTGGCATCCCCGATGAGCCGCCACGCCTCGACGCTTTGGGGCCCCATGGAGGCAATGTCGAAGGGCGCGAGCATCCCGAGGATCTGCCCCACCGTCAGCGCGCCGGATGACGGTGGCCCCATCCCGCACACCTCGTGGCCGCGATAGGGCGCGCAGACCGGCGCGCGCTCCTTCACCCTGTATATCGCGAGATCCACCCCGGACATCACGCCCGGGTTTCCGGGGGCGTTGCGAACCGTTTGCACGATGTCGCGCGCTATGGCGCCGGTATAGAACGGCTCGGGCCCCTGCCGGGCCAGTATCCGCAGCGTTTCGGCGTAGGCCGGGTTGCGCAGGGTCTGGCCCACCTCCGGCAGGTTGCCGCGGGGAAAGAAGTATTCCCGCGTGGGCGTGAAACGTGTCAGCCGGATCGCGTCGGCCGCCACCATGGTCGCCAGCCGGGGCGAGACGGCAAACCCGTCTTCGGCAAGCCGCACCGCGTCGTCGAAAAGCCCCGCCCACCCGGCCCGGCCCCACCGGTCGTGCGCAGCCTTGAGAAGCGCCGGCGTGCCCGGCACGCCGACCGACCGGCCGCCCACCACCGCATCGAAGAAGTCCAGCGGCGCGCCCGTCTCGTCCTGGAAAAGCGTCGGCGTGGCTGCCAGCGGCGCCGTTTCGCGCCCGTCCAGCGTGGTCAGCTTGCCGCTCTTGCCGTCGTACCAGACAAGGAACGCGCCGCCGCCGAGGCCCGAGCTCTGCGGCTCGACGAGACCGAGCACCGCCTGCACGGCGACCATGGCATCGGCGGCGGTGCCGCCTGCGCGCAGCACCCGTGCACCGGCCCTGACGGCATGGGGGTTGGCGGCGGCCACCATCCAGTCATCGGCGGCGACAGGTTTCCCCGCCGCCTTTGCCGACAGCGCCTCTTGCGTGGCCGGCGAAACCGCCAGTGCACCGGCTCCCGCCCCCTCGGGCGCCACGCTGTCAGCGGCCTGCTGCGCCAGGGCGGGCCATGCCATCACGACCAGCAAGAGACCAAGCAGATGCTGTTTCATGAAAGCTCCCCTCCGGTCTTGACCACTGGGCAGCCGTGGACCCCGCGAACGAGCGCCCCGCCTGTGGCGATGCGCCCCGCGTTCAGGCCGTTCGGATGCCCACGCACCGCGGGCCGACCCCGTGTGAGGCCCGCCACGGCAGATACCGATAGGGCCGGACGCGGCCCGGAAAACAGCGCGAGGACCCGGTGCATCCCACCCCCTTGCGTCGGCAGCGGGAAAAGTGTGCCCCACGCGGGCCGACCGCGTCCAGTTCAATATCGCAGAACGGGTTTATTCCTGTATCGACGACAGGTAATCCACAAGGGCCAGTATGCGCCCGCGCACGACCAGCTCCATTGCCTCCGGCGGTTCGCTCGCTGCTTCGGCGGTGTCGGCCGATGCCATGTAGCGATCTCCCCAGATCGGCATGCTCGCCCCGTGCGCACGAATGATCTTGCGCCCGTCGATCATCCAGACGGTGTACTCGTAGGGAAACGTGCCGTTCTGCCGTTCGGCCAGCCGCGTCAGGTCAGGTGTGTGGATGTTCAGCAGATCCGCCAAGGGGCCGTCGCCCTTGGCGGATTCGCCGTGACACCCCGCGCAGGCAACCATGTATTCCTGACGGCCGATGTCGTTTTCCTCCTGCGCCGCGGCGGCGGTGGCCGCCACCCCGGCCGCAAGCGCGACTGCAAACAGGGACGAGATATTCACGGTGTTCCTCCTCGAACAGCAGGCGCCGCGCAGGGCGGCTCGTCCGGGAAGGATAACGGAGGCGGTGCGGGGCGCATTGACGCGCGTTAACGAAACCGCACCGCTCCCCGACCGTCACAGCATCGAGGGCACCACCTGGTCGGGCGGGCGGTGGCCGTCGTCGAAGGTCTTGATGTTCAGCAGCACCTTCTCGCCCATCTCGATCCGCCCCTCGTGGGTGGCAGACCCCATATGCGGCAGTAGCACCACGTTGCGCAGCTCGCGCAGGCGCGGGTTGATGCCGGTGCCGTGCTCGTACACGTCCAGTCCCGCCCCCGCGATCTCGCCGGCGCGCAGCATCCGCGTGAGCGCGTTCTCGTCTATCACCTCCCCGCGCGAGGTGTTCACGATCACCGCATCGGGCTTCATCAGCTTCAGCCGGCGCGCATTCATGAGGTGGAAGGTCGAGGGCGTGTGCGGACAATTGATGCTGATCACGTCCATCCGTGCGACCATCTGGTCAAGGCTCTCCCAGTACTTGGCGCCCAGCTCCTGCTCGACCTCTTCGCGCAGGCGATGGCGATTGTGGTAATGGACCTGCATGCCGAAGGCCGCCGCGCGACGGGCCACGGCCTGTCCGATGCGTCCCATCCCGAGGATTCCCAGCCGACGGCCGGCAACGCGCCCGCCCAGAAGCGCGGTGGGCGACCAGCCGTCCCACTCTCCCGTCTGCATTACCGCCAGCCCCTCGGGAATCCGGCGCAGAACCGCGAGGATGAGCGCCATGGTCATGTCCGCCGTGTCGTCCGTCAGCACGCCGGGCGTGTTGGATACCAGTATCCCCCGCTGCCGGGCGGTGTGGACATCGATGTGGTCCACCCCGGCCCCGTAATTGGCGATGAGCTTGAGCCGGTCACCAGCCTGCGCGATCAGCCCGGCATCGATGCGATCGGTGATGGTGGGCACCAGCACATCCGCGCGCTTCATGGCCTCGGCCAGCTCCTCGGGGCTCATCGGGCTGTCGTCCTCGCGCAGCGTCACGTCGAACAGCTCGCTCATCCGCTGCTCGACGACATCGGGCAAGCGTCGCGTAACGACAACACTCAGGCGGGCAGATGGCATGAAGCTCCTCCTTCGACTTCCAAACGCTGCGCTTCGGTGTCAGAGTGGCGCATGACCGGACGGGGCACAAGAACCCCTTTGCCAAGTCAGAGCAGGAAACGAGGACATGCCGATACGAAGGGCGTTGACGGGCGTCTGCGCAGCATTCGCGCTGTCGGCGGCAGCCGCGGCGCAGGACCGCGGGCCCGTGACGAACCTGCCGCTGCCGCGTTTCGTTTCGATGAAGGCGCCGGAGGGCAACGTGCGCCGCGGGCCCAGCCTGACGCACCGCATCGACTGGGTTTTCAAGCAGGAGAACATTCCGCTGGAGATCACCGCCGAGCACGGCCACTGGCGCCGGGTCCGCGACCTCGACGGGGCCGGCGGATGGATGCACTACTCGCTGCTGTCCGGCGTGCGCACCGCCATCGCCGACGAGGACATGCTCCCCCTGCACGCAACGCAGGATGGACAATCACCGGTGATCGCGCGGTTGGAACTGGGCGTTGTCGCCGACATCGAGTCCTGCACGCGCGACTGGTGCCGGCTATCGGTTGCAGGCTACGAAGGCTGGGCACGAAAGAGCGGTATCTGGGGGGTCCGTGACAACGAGCTGCTTGACTAGGGCGATTTGCCGATCGCTGCGAAAAATTTGCGTTTCCGGGCTTGAACACCCCGGACTGTCACAGTAATTAGCGCGGCACCGTTGGGGTGTAGCCAAGTGGTAAGGCAGCGGTTTTTGGTACCGTGTACCGCAGGTTCGAATCCTGCCACCCCAGCCATTCGATTCCGGCAAGCTTGGTGACGCAGGTCTGACGTGATGCCGGCCCTCGTGGCGTCACGGGGCGCATGACCCCGCCATCCGGAGCTCTTCGAACAGCGCCCGTGCGCGCCGGGCAAGGCCCGTGTCGATCTTCTCTTCCACATCGTATTGCGCCATGGGCCTGACAAGCTTTGCAGCGGCCGCGGATGCCCTGCCGTCGGCCGCGAGGTCGAGGTGATCGAAAAGCTGCGCGACGGGCGCCGTGGCGCAAAAGCGCTGCATGTCCACGAAGGTCACCCCCCGCTGGCCGGCAATATGACGATAGGCGCAGAGCCAGTAGGCGATCCAGTAGTCCAGCGACCCGGGGCTGTAGGTGCCAAGGATATCTTCCATGCCGGGAAACAGGATCGGACGGTGAAGCTTGCCGAACTCGAAATGGCCGATGTCGCGCATGTACGCCTCTGCGAACGCGCTCTGACCGTGCATGTCGAGAAAGCGCAGGTGCTGGTTGCGCAGCGATATCGCGTGATCGAGCGGCGGCCTGAACGGCACGAGGACGTGACCGTCGCCGAAGGCGGATTCGAGCGCCGGAAGCCGCGCGATATTGGCGTTGTTCTTGGACACGTATCGGCGGGCCGCGCCGCCCTGCGCCTCACGCGAGGCGATGAGGCGGCGAATGAATTCCGCCAGGGGGCCGCTGAAATCATCCGCGCTGTCCGGCCACAGCCGGATGCCGCGCGCCGTGTAGTGTTCGGGCGCATGCGCCAGCCAGAAGACCTCCTCGAACGCCTCGGGGCTGTCGGCATCGACGAAAACGCCGTCCGAATGGGCGCGCTCGCGCCGTTCCAGCTGAACCCGGAACCGCCCCGAAAGCTTGCGCCAGACGAGCGGCGATAGCACGAACGGCATGTCGCGGTAGGAATGTGTCACCACGTCGGGATGACGCGACAGGATTTCCAGCAGCAGCGTCGTGCCCGCCCGCGGCAGCGCCGTCACGAACACCGGGGCATCGACCGGCGCCCGGGCGATCCGGTCACGGTAGATACGTGTCTCGAGGTCCCGCAAGAGCCGCGGCCCCGGGCCTCCGCCGAAGGCGACCCTGTGCACCAGACGGTCCACGGCACCGTAAGCGGGGCCCTGCATCGCGCTCATCCCTGCAGCCTGCGGCGCGTCACTTCCACCACGCCAAGCCCCAGAACCGTGACCACGAGAATGACCGGGTCGAGGGAAAGCGCGACGACCGCGCCGGCATCCAGCCCGAAAACATGGCCAGCGGCCAGTATCGGCGCGGCGGCAAGGCCCGCCACGACCAGCAACCGGCCGACGAGATCCAACTTCCGCCCAAGGGCGCGCAGCGCGGCCTGCCGGATCCGCGCCTCCTTGGTGCGGTCGCTCAACGCGGTGTCGGTCATCACCCGGGACGACGCGTGCAACAGCTCCATGAGCACACGGGTCCGCGCGACGACGCCAAGGCGCGTGAAGGCCGCGTAGAACAGCGCGCAGGCCATGGCATAGACCGCCCAGATCATTCGCGCCGGCCCCCCCGCGCGTCATCCTCCGGGTCACGGCCCGTCCGCACGAAAACCCGTTTCAGGGGATACCACAGGAACCCCACGATCATGAGCATGAGAACGCCAAGGAAGGCCAGAACCGACCCGATCGCGCTGAGCCCGGCACCGGGCCCCACATAGGCCGCTGCCGGGCCGGCCTGAAGCGCCGCGATCGTCATGACCACGGTGGCGGCGAAAGGTTTGGAATTCATGTCAATTCTCCTTGCAAGTCCAGTCTTTCACGTCGAAGTAATCGGGCCCGAAGCGCATGCTGACCTCGATCAGCGAAGCGACCTCGTCGTCATAGGGCAGCCGGTAATCCCAGACCACGCGGCCCGCGGGGGTGGTCTCGAAGACACGGCCGGCCAAGCTCTCGGTAATCAGGACGTTGCCGTTGCCGAGCCGCTGGTGCGCGCCCATGATCACCGAATAAAAGCTGTCATCGTCGCCGACGGGATGCAGGACATCCGTCTGCCCGGTCGCCGGGTCGAAGGATACGATCTGGCTGGTGTCGACTGTGGGATCGAGGCCCCGATACCGGTTGTTGAATATCTCGATGGTGCCGTCGGGCATGATATCGGGGTCGTGCTGACGCACCCACGGGCCCTGCCGGTGCCATTTCAGCCGCCCGTCGTCGCGATCGAGGATCGCCAGCATGTGCATGTCACGCAGCGACACCAGGATATCCCCCGGCTCCACCGCCGCGATCTTGGCGGCAAGGGCAGGAGTGACGATCTCGATGTCGTTGAGATGCGTGGGATCCGCCGGAACCTCCTTCCGCGAGGCATAGAGCGCGTGTTCCAGCCCGGCGTCGTGGATGGCCGCCAGCACCGAGAATTCCTTCTCGACCTCGCCCTTGGCATTCACCAGCAGAACCGAGTTGTTGTAGTTCTTGCCCGTCCCGACCAGTTGCCGGGCGGTCTCCTCAGGTCCCGTGTCCGCTGGAAACAGCTGCGCGGGCGTGTCGTGCACCGGGATGTGGGAGGGAACCCAGAACTTGCCGCCAGGGGCCGGCGTGACGGAATGGTGCGTCATGCGGTCCACCGTCCAGACCGGGCGCGAGCACCGGTCCAGCAGGACCGCTCCCAGATCGCTGACATTCACCAGCACCGAGCCGTCCGCGCGCGGCCAGAAGCCCTGCGTATGGTAGTTGTGCCGGGATTTCGGGATGTTGGCCGCGGGCACGACATGGTCGGGATCGGGCCAGATGTCGAAGAAATCCACGCGCCAGCGGTGAATCTCGTTGCCCTCCATGTCCACCATACGGATCTGCGCGCCACCGGGAAGAAGCCCCTGCACCAGTGTCACGCCGTCCTGCGCGACGCCGGCCTCGTGGGTGACGACCCCCTCGCCCTCGTAGACCGTCGGCTGAAGGATGCCCGGCCTGGAGCGGACGATATCAGCCGCCAGCGTCATTGCCTTGACGGCGTGATCCTTGACCGCAGGGAACGGCGCGGCGCCGAACGCCGACAGCAGGCCACCCAGAAAGAACACCGCCACGAAAAACGCCGTCTTTTCGACGGACGGGACGGCGAACCGCGGCTTGCGGGCCTGGCGTGTCTCTTTCCGGGCGATGACGATCCTCCTCCTTGCCGTGCCGGACATGGGTGGCCCGGCAGCGCCGTGTTCCCTCTGTTGCCGACGGTGGCCACTGAAACGGATGATTTTATGGCACCTTCATGATGTTTTTCGTGACCCGGCGCCGGCGGGGTCTTGCCCGCCGGTGTCTAACGGTTTCCGCGGGCACGGCGGCACGGGCGGCCGCGCCGCCGTGCCCGTGCCGCGTCACGTCTTGGCGATCCTGTAGATTGCCGGGATGACAAGCACGGTCAGCGCCGTCGAGGACAGCAGCCCGAACAGCAGCGAGATCGCGAGCCCCTGGAAAATCGGGTCCGCAAGGATGACGGCGGCGCCGATCATCGCGGCGATGGCCGTCAGCAGGATCGGCTTGAACCGCGTGGCCCCGGCCTGCACGAGAATGTCGACCGTCACCCTGCGCTCGGGATCGGCATGGCGGATGAAATCGGCCAGAAGGATCGAGTTGCGCACGATGATGCCCGCAAGCGCGATGAAACCGATCATCGAGGTCGCCGAGAAGGGCGTGGAGAAAAGCCAGTGGCCCCCCATGATGCCAAGGAACGTCAACGGCACGGGCGTGAGGATCACCAGCGGCAGCCGGAAACTGCCGAACTGGGCCACGACGAGAATGTAGATACCCAGAAGCGCCACGGCAAAGGCCGCCCCCATGTCGCGAAAGGTCACGTAGGTGACCTCCCATTCGCCATCCCACAAGAGTGTCGGCGTCGCGGTGCTGGCGGGCTGCCCATGCAGACGGATCGCCGGCTTGGTGTCTCCCGGCCATTCGGTTGCCTCCAGCAGCCCGGCCACGTCCAGCATGCCGTAGAGCGGGGCCTCGAAATCGCCGGCGAGCTCGCCGGTCACCATGATCACGTCATAGCCGTTGTGGCGGAAGATCGGGTAGGAGGCCCGTTCCGCGCGGATCGAGACGACGTCTCCCAGTTCGACCACGCCGCGGCCGCCGGGCAGCGCGTTGGCCGGAACCGGGGTCGACAGGGCCGCAGCATCCATCACGCGTTCGGATTTCGGCCGCGCCACGGTGATCGGAATGGGCCGCCTGCCCTCGCCGCGGTGCGAATAGCCAACGGTGAGCGTGCCGTTGAGCAGGCGCAACGTCTCCAGCGCATCGGCCTCCTGCACGCGGAAGAAATCGAGATCCGTCGGACGCAGCTCGGCCCGCAGGCGCCGCGGCGGCGCGCCTTGGCTGTCATCCACATCGACCACGTAAGGGACCGCCTCGAACGCGTCGCGCACCTTGCGCGCCACCTTGCGGCGGGTCTCGGCATCCGGCCCGTAGACCTCGGCCAGCAGCGTGGAAATGACCGGCGGCCCCGGCGGCGGCTCGACCACCTTGACGACCGTGCCTTTCGGAAACTCTTGCCGCGCCAGCGTCTGCCGCAGTTGGAGCGCGATATCGTGGCTGGTGCGCTCGCGTGCGCCCTTGGGCCGCAGGTTGAGTTGAACGTCCCCGAGCTCGGAACTCTGGCGAAGGTAGTAGTGGCGCACAAGACCGTTGAAATCGAAGGCCGAGGCGGTGCCGGCATGTGTCTGGGCGGAAACCACCTCGGGCAGTTGCATTGCCGCGCGAGCGGCCCGTTGCAGCGCCGCGTCTGTATCCTCGACGCTGGAGCCTTCGGGCAGGTCGATCACCACCGATAGCTGCGACTTGTTGTCGAACGGCAGCAGCTTGACAGTGACATCCTTGGTGTAGAGCAGCCCGAGCGAGGCGAAGGAGAGCACCGCCACGACGACCAGGAAAAGGGCGCTTCGCGCCTTGCTCTTGAGAAGCGGGCGGGCGACGGCGGCATAGAGCCGGCCAAGCCGTCCGCCGGGCGCTCCGCCGCCCCCGCCATGTTGGAGCGGCGCGCGGCCCGCGACCTTGAGCATCAGCCACGGCGTGATCATCACCGCGACGAAGAATGAAAAGATCATCGCCGCGGAGGCATTGGCGGGGATCGGGCTCATGTAGGGGCCCATCAGCCCCGAGACGAAAAGCATCGGCAGAAGCGCCACCACCACGGTGAGCGTGGCGACGATGGTGGGGTTACCCACCTCGGCCACGGCCGAGATCGCGGCTGTCGTGCGGCTCTGGTTCTTGCGGGCCTCGCCCCAGTGCCGGGCGATGTTCTCGATCACGACGATGGCATCGTCGACGAGGATGCCGATCGAAAAGATCAGGGCGAATAGCGAGACACGGTTGAGCGTGTAGCCCATGACCCATGCCGCGAAAAGCGTGAGCAGGATGGTGACGGGGATGACGATGGCCACGACCAGCGCCTCGCGCCAGCCGATCGCGACAAGCACCAGCGCGACGATGGAAACGGTGGCCAGCCCGAGATGGAACAGCAGCTCGTTGGCCTTCTCGTTCGCCGTTTCGCCGTAGTCGCGCGTGACCTCGACCGCCACGCTGTCGGGGATGACATGGCCTTGCATCTCGTGCAGCCGGTGCAGGATTTCCTCGGCCACCGAAACGGCATTGGCGCCGGCCCGCTTGGCCAGGGCCAGGGTGACGGCCGGCCGGCGCTCGATGCCGCCGCCGGCGCCGCGGACGAGCGTGGCGACGTGCCGCTCGTCCGTTCCCGACACGAAACCCACCTCGGCCACGTCGCGCACATACACGGTGCGCCCGTCGCGCGCCGTCAGTTCGAGATTGCCGATTTCCGCAGGTGTCGAAAGTGTTTCCCCGATCACGAGGTCGACCTGGTCACCCCGGTCGCGCAGATCCCCGGCCGGCGCGGCGCTGTTGGCGCCGCGGACCTTGCCGGCAAGCTGTTGCAACGTGATCCCGTAGAGCGCCAGCCGCGCCGGGTCCGGCGCGATGCGCAACACCTCTTCCTCGGCCCCCACAAGGTATGTCAGGCCGACATCCTCTATCCGGGTCATCCGGGTCTCTACCTCGCGGGCGATGCGGGTCAGGTCGGCGGCGGTAACGGCCCCCTGCCCCGCCGATGGGCTGAAGGTAAGCGTTGCAATCGCCACGTCGTCGATGCCGCGCCCCACGACATGCGGCTCCGGAATCCCGACCGGGATCCGGTCCATGTTGGCGAGTATCCTGTCGCGCACACGCAGTACCGCGATGTCCGATGACACCCCCACCTCGAAGCGTGCGGTGACCATCACCCTGTCGTCACGGCTCTCGGAATAGACGTGTTCGACCTGGTCGATGCCCTTGACGATGTTTTCCAGAGGCTCGGTCACCAGCTTGACCGCGTCCTGCGCCCTCAGGCCATCGGCGCGCACGTGAATATCGACAAGCGGAACGGATATCTGCGGCTCTTCCTCGCGCGGCAGGCTGACCAGCGCCATGAGGCCCACGGCCAGCGCCGCGATCAGCAGCAGCGGCGTCAAGGCCGAGCCGATGAAGGCACGTGTCAGGTTACCGGCAAGGCCCAAGGGCCCGTCGGCCCCCGGGCCCTTGTCGTCGTCAGACTCACTCATGCGCGGTCACCACCGTTTCGCCGGGCTGCAGACCGCTGAGGATTTCCCGCATCCCGATGCCGTCGCGGGTCACCGTCCGGCCCGGCACCACGACACGGCGCACCGGGCCCTCGGTGCCGGTCACGGTGACGAAATCGAGCCCGCCCTCGCGCGACAACGCCGCCTGCGGCACAAGGATCGTCTCGCGCGTGCCTATCGGCAACCGGACCGGCACGCGCCGCCCGACGAACCGCGAGTCGAGCCCGCCAACTTCGACGTCGGCCTGCACCCGGCCGCCCTCGATCTGCGGGTATAGCTTGGCGAGGACGCCCGTGCGGGCCCCTCCGCCATTGCCGATCTCGATCCGGTCGCCCTCGGCCAGATCGGCGGCGAACCGTTCAGGCACCGCGAGCCGAAGGAAAACGCCGCCGCCGCCGATCTCGGCCACGGCCTCGCCGGCCGTGACGACCGACCCCGGTGAGACCGGCACCGAAAGGACGATGCCGGTCTCGGGCGCGGTGACCTCACCGTCATCGATACGCTGCTGAACAACGGATCGCTCGGCCTTTGCACCGGAGATTTCGCCTTCCAGGACACTGACGGCCGTCTGCAACTCCTCGAGCCGCTGGTTGGTGATCACGCCCCGCTCGAACAGCTTTTCGCCGCGCGCCAGATCCGAACGCGCCGTCTCTTGCCGCGACCGGAGCGCGTCGAGCCGGGCGTCGAGCGCGTCGAGCTCGTACCCGAGCTTGGCATCCTCGATCATCGCAAGCGTTTCGCCGGCTTTCACCTCGTCACCCTCGGTGATGGACAGGGTTGCGACCGTCCCGCCGATGCGTGCGCGTGCCGGAACGCGATCCCGCGTCTCGACCTGTCCGAAGACGGGTTTCCATTCCGTTACCGTTTGCACGGACACCTCGAAGGTCTCCGAACTCGCCGCCTGCGCCAGCAGCAGCGGCAGGAGCGTCAAAAGGATTCGCATCGCGGGCCTCGACATGTTTGCACCCTCACGAAACAGGCTATTGCCGTTTTTCCACGCGCTCCTTGATTTATCACAAGCCGCCGCGGCGGCCGGGATACGATGGAGTTGGCAGAGCATACAGGCGCTGCCGGAACGGGCAAAACATGATTTCCGCGACCGATCGGTCATCCGCGGCACGCCGAACAGGACCGACCGATGCGGCAAGCGCATCGCCCTGCGCGCAACGCGCCGCGCGCCGATGGTCCACAAAATTGAACAATACTGCCCGAAAAATACCATTTTTCGGAGTAAGGCTGATCTTGAAGGGACAAATGCGTCTTGTTTTCGAAAGGTCGGCTCGATGAAAATACTTGTGGTGGACGACGAGCGGCTTTTTCTGGAGTTTCTCGTCGAAAACCTGAAGCATATGGGCTTTCGCGACATATCCGTCGCGATGTCCGGGCAGGAGGCGCTGCGCGCCATCGCGTCGGAGCCCGAACCGTTCGACTGTTTTCTGCTGGACATCAAGATGCCGGGAATGAACGGCATAGAGCTGTGCGCGGAAATCCGCAACATGGCCCAGTACCGGCTGGCCCCGATCATCATGGTCACCTCGGTCGACGCAAAGACACACATGCAGGACGCCTTCGAGGCGGGCGCGACCGATTACCTCGAAAAACCGATAGAGGTCATCACGCTCCAGTTCCGGATCCAGGTGGCGATGATGCTGGTGGAAACCGTGTCGAGCGCGGTCGAGGACCGGACGGCCCTGCGCACGTCGCTGAGCGTCTCGCCCGATTGCAACCAGCTGACCATCGGCACGCGCGTGACCTTTTCCGAGGTCGGCTGCATGCGCGATTACTACCAGCTTGAAAACAGGCTTCTCAGGCTGGGTGACGGGCAATTCCCGATGACGCTGCTTTCGATCGAGATCAACGGCATCGAGGAGCTCGAAGATCGCTTGAGCCGGGACGAGTTCCTGTCGGTCATCTACGCGGTCAGCCGGATCCTCGGCAGCACGCTGCCATCGCGCAGTACCACGTTGTCCTATGTCGGCTACGGCAAGTTCCTGTGCCTCGTTTTCGTGCGCAACCAGATCGTTCCGAGGTTGCTGCAGGCGCGGATTCGCGACAGCTTTTCCGAGGTTGTCGCCAACCACGACGTCATCGCGGACATCGCCCCCTCTCTGGATGTGCGCGCCCTGTCTTCGCGCCGGATCCTGTCACCCGAGCATGCGCTGGGGCTGATCCGTGAGTACGTGAGAGAGCTGGGCTCGGCGCAGGACATGATCCTGCCCCCCATTGCCGACACTGCCAACAAGATCTTCGCCAAGCTCAACGACGGGGGATGACGCCGCGCCGTCGTCCGCGTTTGGGCCGATTGCGTGCGTGCCTACGTTCGCTCTGACGGGATCGCTCATTACAGGCCGATCCGGCCGGGCGGCGGGTCAGCCGGCGGTCATTTCATCCCATATCCGGCGAAGCTGATCCGGCAGCGCGATCGGGTCGAACGGCTTGACGATCACCATCGCGCCGAAATCGGCCTTCAAGGGTTCCACGTCGGTATTCGCGGCCTTCGCGGTCACGAAAACCACGGGCGTCTGCGCGAACGCCGCCATCTCGCGAAGCCGTGTCACGGTTTCACGGCCATCCATGCCAGGCATCATGACATCCATCAGGAACATGTCCGGCCCGAATGACTCGGCCATCCGGAGCGCATCCTCGCCGGAGCTGCACTGCAAGAGCTCGAAACCGCCGACCGCCTCCAGCGACATCTTGGCGATTTCCCGGATGTCCGGGTCATCCTCGGCGTGAAGGATCTTGTTGAGGCCGGCTTCAGGCTTGGCCGTTGAGATGTTCAGCGCGTCGTCATTCATGGTTAGAACCCTTGCTTCGGTCTGGCAATCGGCCATCGGCGGGGACGCCGCGCGCCTTGGATCAGGCCGCCCGCGGACGTATCATCCCGGTGCGCACAGGCAGATCGATGTAGAATGTCGTCCCCTTGCCCGTCTCCGAGCGGAAATCGACGCTGCCGCCGTGGCTTTCGACGATGGCCTTGACGATGGTAAGCCCCAGCCCGGTGCCGTTGAGCTTGCCGTTGCCGTGCGCCCCGACCTGCGTGAACGGATCGAACAGGGTGGCCCGGGCGGACTCGGGGATACCCGGCCCCTTGTCTGTGATCGAGATGCGCACCTTTTCCCCCACGAGGTCAGCGGCGATCTCGACGCAGTCTTCCTCGTTGGAATATTTGGCCGCGTTCGACAGAAGGTTGGCAAGCACCTGCTGCAGCCGGCCGGGATCGCCATGGGTGTGGAGCGGCGTCTCCGCCAGGTCGGCGTGCAGCTTGACACCCAGCCCCGCGGCATAGTCCCGGTTGCTTTCGATCGCGTCGTCGATCAGCGCGCGCACGTCCACGCTCTCCATGTGGAATTCCATCTTGCCCGCCTCGAGCTTGCCGAAATCGAGCATGTCGTTGACCAGCCGCAAGAGCCGTTCGCTGTTCTTCTCGGCGATGTGCATCATAGATTGCACACCCGGTTCGAGATTGCCGGCCGCGCCGGAGGTGAGAAGCTGGATCGCGCCCTTGATGGATGTGAGCGGCGTGCGCAGTTCGTGTGTCATCATCATCATGAAGTTCCGCCGGATCTCTTCGGCCTGGCGGCGTTCTGAGATGTCACGCAGGACCACGACGCAGCGTTTCTGATGGTCGGCCGTCTCGACGTTCTGGAGGTTGGCTTCCATGATCTTGCCGTCGCAATTCACCTCGAACCGCGCGGTGCTGTCCGGCGCGCTCGAAAGGTGCGCGCGGCAGGCGCGAACCAGCTCCCCGCCGTAATCTTTCGACGCCTTCTTGTGCGCGCGCGACCGGTTTTCCGTCTCGTCGAGCCCGAAGCGACGCACGGCGGTGCCGTTCATGTAAACGATCCTGCACGTCGCGGGATCGATCATGAAAACCTCGTCCGGCAAGAGTTCGAGGCAACGGATCAGCTGCTGTTCCTCCTCGCCGACGCGCTGCTCGGTCATGTCGGTAGCCAGCCAGACGGTCTTGAAGTGCCGCCCGCGCTCGTCGGACATCGGCACGGCGGTGGCGTCGAGGATTCGCACACCGCCATCCTTGTCCAGAACCTTGACATCCCCGTTCCAGACCCGGCCGCTGCTCGTCTGCTGCAAGGCCGCATCCGCCCGCTTGCCCTCGCCATGGTCCAGCATGCTGGCAAGGCTGCGGCCCTCGATCTCGGCCGCGACATGCCCGAGCGTGGTGGTGAAATTCTCGTTCACGGCGATGACCTTTCCCTTGCGGTCGGTCGTCACGGCGATGGAGTGCGCGTTCAACGCCTGTTCGCGAAATGCCAGCTCAAGCTCCTGCCCTTCGAGCATCTTTTCCCGCAGGCGCAACGTCTCGGCCCCGCGCTTGTAGGACACGATGAACAACGCCGTGACAAGCAGCCAGATCGTCGCCTCGACAGCGGACTGCGTGGCGATTCCGCCCCCGAGGGCGACCTCCCGGCCGTTATGCGCGAACGCCACCAGGCCCAGACCGATGACTGCCCCTCCAAAGATTGCCGAAAATGTCACCGGTCTGTTCATATTCGATCACCCTGAAAAAGATAATGCTTGGGAAGGAAATCCAAATTCTTTAGATCTTAACATACCCTGTATGTGTGGAAGTATATGCAGATGAGGGTACAAGTTCGGTAAGAACTTGAAAAAAGTGTGATCGGCGCCCGAAAAACCGGCCGCCGGACGGTCAGGCGGCCTTGTCCGCATTGCTGCTTTCGCCGGGCGACTGGTCACCCTTTGCCGCCGGCAGCGTGAAGGTAAAGGTGCTCCCCGCACCCGGTGTGCTCTCGACGGTCATCTTGCCCCCTAGCACCTCGACAAGCCTGCGGGAAATCGTCAGGCCAAGACCGGTGCCTCCCTTGGCGCGCGTCGCCGACCCGTCGAGCTGGCTGAACTGGTCGAAGATCGCCGCCTGCTCGCTTTCTGGAATGCCGCAGCCGCTGTCCTCGACATGGATGGCGACGGTGTCGCGCCCGCTTTCCGTGCGGATTGCGACATGCCCCTCCTCGGTGAACTTCAGCGCGTTGCCGACGAGGTTGATCAGGATCTGGCGCAGCCGCAGGTCGTCGGCGATGACGGTTTCACCGTTGGTCTGGAAGGTGAGATTCAGCGATTTCTGCCGCGCCTGGTTGGTGAACTGGTCGATGACCGAGGCGATGACGGTTTCCAGGCAGATGGTCTCGCGCTCGATCTTCAGCTTGCCCGAGTCGATCTTGGCAAGGTCGAGCATCTCGTTGATAAGGTTGAGCAAACAGTTGCCCGAGTCGCCCATCTTGCCGGCGTACCGGGCGACCTCGGCCTTGATGTTCTCAAGATGCTTCATGCCGGTTTCAGCGGTCAGGGTGCCAGCAGCGGCCTCGGCCTCGAACGCCTTGACCGATGTCAGCATCGCGGGCTGCGCGAGGAAGGCATTGTAACCCAGTACGACGGTCAGCGGCGTGCGCAGCTCGTGGCTCATCACGTGCAGGAACTCCGTCTTCGCGAGGCTCGCGGCGCGCGCCTTTCGCAGCGAGTCGTAAAGCACCGAGATGTCAGACCCAACTCCGCGATAGCCTGCAAACGCGCCGTTGTCGTCGAAGACCGGCACACCGCTGATACGCACCCATTTCTCGTCCTCGGTGGCCCCGCTGGCGCGGTAGACGAAATCCCGGAACGGCGCGCGTGCGGCCAGCTTGGTCTCAAGCAGCTTCCAGTCCGCGCTTTCCCAGACCTCGGGCTTGTCGGCAAAGGCCTCCTCTCGGGTCCTGCCAAGGAGCGCCTCGGGCTTGTCGGCAAGGTTGCGCGCGAACCCTTCCGAGAAATAGGTGAACCGCAGATCGGCATCCATTTCCCAGATCCAGTCCTTGCTGAGATCGGCGACGTGTTCGAAGCGTGCTTTCGCCCTGTCGCGCTCTTCCAGCGCCTTGCGCAGCTTTTCGTTGGATGCCTCGAGTTCCGCCTGCTGCTGCTTCAGCTCGGTCACGTCCACCCGGATGCCCACGCGCCCGCCATCCGTTGTCGGACGATTGTAGGAACGCACCCAACGGCCATTCTGAAGCTGATATTCCCATTCGTACCGGCCGGCCGCGAATTTCCGGTTCAATTCCGCCAGCCACTCGTCCTCGCGGCCCACGGCATCGGGGTATTCGCCGTTGGCAAGGGCATGTTTCAGGACTTCGCTGGTATGCGCGCCGACCTTCACCGCCGGGGCGCTCTTTTCGTAGAGTTCGCAATACATGTCGTTAAACATGACCACGCGGTCATTCTCGTCCAGCAACCAGAAGCCGGCGGGCATCGCGTTGATCGCGTCCCGCAGGCGCTGTTCGGCCCGCTCGGCCCGTTCGCGGTTGCGAACCTGCTCGGTGATGTCGATCCGCAAGCCGACCCGGCCACCGTCGGGCGTGGCATGTTCCAGCACCCGGATGCGGCGGCCGTCGTCCAGTTTCTGCTCGATCGTCGTACTGGCGGCCCGGTGCGCCCTCAGCCGCTCGGCCAGCCATTCCTCCTCGCGGCCCACGGCCTCGGCATACTGGCCGTTCTCCAGGCCGTAGCGCAGGATATCCTCGAACCGGGCCCCGGGCACCATGGACTCCGCGCTCGCGCCGTAGAGCTCCTTGTACTTGTCGTTGCAAAGCACGAGCCGGTCGTCACTGTCGAAAAGAACGAAACCGTCGGGCAGCGTCTCGACCGCCAGTTCAAGTTGCTGCTGTGCGCGGTCCCGCGCCAGGCGCTGCCCGCGAAGTTCGTGGAACACCCGCACGGCGAGGAACGCGATGACGATGATGGCGACGTAATCGGGCCAAGGCATGACATATCCCGCACCCCATCCCTCTGGTGGCGCCACCGCCAGTTCGAGATCGGTGCCCGAAACCGCGATGCCGGCAACCACCGGATCCTTTTCGAAAACCGCGCCGTCACCGACGACACCACCGTCCGAAGCGCGGGAGGCCAGCCCCAGAAGAAAAGCGCGGTCCTGCCCCGTCATGCTGCTGGCTTGGCGGGAAAGATCCTGCAAGACCGCGCCCGCGTCGATCACCACGGCAACCATACGTGGCGTGCCACCGCGCGCCGTGACATCCCCCACGAACTTGACCGGCATCCTGACGATCAGGCCCGTCTTGCCCTGCAACAGCTCGACAGGCCCCTGTATCTCGGCCTCGCCGGTCTTGTAGACGCGTTCCACCACAGGGTACTGCCGCTCGACATCACGAATGTCGCTGCCGACAAGATGCCGGTTTTCCTCGAACGGATGCACGAGGGTGAGCACGGTTCCCTCCAGCAGTGCCAGATTCAGGATCTTGTCCTCCCGCTGCGCGAACTTGCCGGCCAGCCGGGAAAACCGCTCCTGCCCGATTGCACCGTCCAGCTCCAGCGCGGTGGCGAGGGCACGCGCCCTGAGCTGATGATCCACGAGCCCCAGCTCGAGTTGCTGGCGCAAATTCTCGGCCACCGCCCGGGCCTCTGCCCGCTCGGCCTCTAGGTACTCCTCGCGGCTGTCCGTCTCCAGAAGGTAGATCACGACACCGAGCACGGCAGCCACACCGACACACACCAAGAGCGTCGTTCTGATCAGGTGGGTCCGGTCCCGTGGGTTGTTTTTCTGCCCGCGCAATGGTTTTTACCTGTTTTCATCCATTCTGGGTTGTATTTTGTGGACCATAAATCACCTTTTCGGCGTATCGCGCAGGGTTTCGTGGCGGGCGACAAATCCGTCACAGTTCGAGCGTCGCCTCAAGCCGGTCGAGAAGGTCGTCCAGCGTTTCGATCGCGGCATCCATCTCGGCTTGGCTCCATGTCCCCGAGGAAAGCCGATCCCAGACATGTTCGGTTTGTACGGCGGCGGCTCCGACCTCCGCGAAACCGAGGCTGGGCGCGAGCCCGGCGATCCCGTGCGCCGCATCGCGAATGGACTGCGCCGCGGCGAGCCTGTCCGCCCCGTCGCGCACCTGCGCCAGCGCCGCCTCGAAAAACAGGATCCGCGAATCCACGTCCTCGGTGAACTTCACCCGCAACGCGGCAATCGAACGCTCCATCTCGGCGGGCATGCAGCCCGCCCCCATATCACCCGGCATGACGATACCCTCCCTTGCGCCCGGCGGCCTCGGCACCCCGGCGGGGTTCGGGGCTCGCGGCATCAATGGCCTTGTAGATCAGCGCGGTCGGATCGTCGAAAGGCATCAGGCCGGCCGATTGCGGCGGGCCGACCTTGACCGCCGGCATCGGCACGTCCGTTCCGCGCAGGAGGTTCAGACGTTGCGAAATCCGGTCATTGATCCGCAGTTCCAGCTCCGCGGTGTCCACCGGCGTGGCGCGGGACATGATGGCGCAGAAATCCCCGTTGCCCGCATAGCTCAACAGCGTGCTGGCGTCGTGCAGGCTCTCGCGGATCGCGACGGCCACCTCGCCCAGTATGTCGACGAAATCCTGCCCGTCGGTGCGCCCGTGGATCACGCCGGCGTTCTCGATGTGCAGCCCGATGGACGCGCAAGAGAATACGCGCATCTTGCCGAGCCGCAGCAGGTAGTTCTCCATGCTTGAGACGGGCATCACGCCGCCGGCCTCTTCCAGCTCGACGGGCTCGCCAAGCGCGATGCGCCCATGCCCGCCCGACGTGGCCTCTCCCAGCTGCTTCATGAGCTGCGACGCATCGCCGCGCGCCGTTACCAGCGCCTCGACCATGCCCATCCGCGCCTCGACCTCCATGTGGTCTATCGGCTTGTTGACGTAGTCGTTGGCGCCCGCCCGGAAGGCGCGGTCAACGAAGGTCTTTTCCTTCATCGAGGTGATCATGACGATCGGCGTTACCGCGTAATCCGGCATGGCCCGGATCCTGCCGCACAGTTCGATGCCGTCCATCCCCGGCATGCGGATGTCGAGCAAGAAACAGTCGAACGGCGCGGCGCTTTCCTCTATGGCCTGCAGGGCCCCGGCGGCCGAACCGACAGGATGCACGTCGTGATACCCCAACGCGCCCAGATGCCCGGCAATGAGTTCCAGGAACAACGGCTCGTCGTCTGCCACGAGGATCTTCATTCTTTCGCCTCCGACCGGGTCGCACCGGGCATCATTCCATTCGCGGTTGCACCACCTTCATCCGAGAATGTGGCGAATTAATGGATGTTGTATTGAATTTTGTAACGGGTTGGTGCGACGCGGCGCCGCCAACGGCCGCGCCGCCATGTCATGTCACGGCTTCACCCATCGGTGCATCACGTCCGCGCCGACCCGGTGGCACGCGGCAAGCTGGAAACGCTCCGCCTCTTCAAGGGCGGAGATGCCCATTGCGCCCACCGACGGCAGCCCCTCGGCCCCCAGCCCGACGCCCGCGGTAAAGACAACGAGTTCGTCCACCGCCCCCCCGGCCAGCAGCGAGGCGGCAAGCGCGCCGCCACCTTCGCAGAAAACCCGCGTCAGCCCCTGCCCGCCGAGCGCGTCCAGCACCGCGCCGAGGCAGATATGCCCCCCCTGCAGCGCGCAGGGCAGAAGCACGGCCCCGAGATCGGTCCATGCGCGGACACGGTCCTGGTCGGCATCCGCCCCGTGGCATATCCAGACCGGCACATCGCGTGCCGTGCGCGCCAACCGGCTCTCGCGCGGCAGATCGAGCCGCCGGGAAACGACGACCCGCACCGGCTGGCGCACCTCGCCGAACCCGCGCACCGTCAGCATCGGATCGTCGGCGCGCGCGGTCCCGGCGCCGACCATCACCGCGTCATGACGGTTGCGCAGGGCATGCACCGCGCGCCGCGCCTCGGGCCCCGTGATCCACTGGCTCTGGCCGCTTGCCGTGGCGATCCGCCCGTCGAAGGAGGTGGCGAGCTTGAGCGTCACCCACGGCCGTCCGGCCTCGACCTTGCGGAAAAACCCGGCGAGATCCGCCCGTGCCTCGGCGGCGAGCACGCCGGTGGTGACCTCCACGCCGGCAGACCGGAGCATGGCAATCCCCTTGCCCGACACGCGTGGATCGCTGTCCTGCAAGGGCACCACAACCCGCGCGATGCCTGCCTCTATCAACGCCTTGGCGCAGGGCGGGGTCTGCCCGTGATGGGCGCAGGGTTCGAGCGTGACATAGGCCGTGGCGCCACGGGCGGTGCTGCCCGCCCGATCGAGTGCAACGCGTTCGGCGTGGGGCCGCCCCCCCGGCCGGGTGTGCCCCCGCCCGACGATCCGCCCGTCCCTGACGATAACGCAGCCAACGGCAGGGTTCGGCCAGCATTTCCCCTGCGCGCGCCGCCCGAGCGACAGGGCAAGCGCCATATGGCGGTCATCCGCCTCCGTCACTTGTCCACGGGTACGTCTTCGACCGCGTCGGGGCGCAACTCGCTCACGAACCTGTCGAAATCATCCGCCGCCTGGAAGTTCTTGTAAACGCTGGCAAACCGCACATAGGCGACCGTGTCGATCCGGGCGAGGCTCTCCATCACGATCTCGCCCACCGTCTTGGAGGGGATGTCGGTCTCGCCGAGGCTTTCCAGCCGCCTCACGATGCCCGAGATCATCTGCTCGACGCGCTCGGGTTCCACCGGGCGTTTCTGCAGCGCGATCCGGATCGAACGCTCCAGCTTGTCACGGTCGAAATCCTCGCGCCGGCCGTTCGATTTCACCACCACGAGGTCGCGCAGCTGCACCCGTTCGTACGTCGTGAACCGCCCCCCGCAAGCCGGGCAAAACCGCCGGCGGCGGATCGAAACGTGATCCTCGGCCGGTCGTGAATCCTTCACCTGCGTGTCAATGTTTCCGCAAAACGGGCACCGCATCGCCCCAGCCCCTTTCTTGTCTGCCTCGCACGCTTATGGGTCTCGTGCCCATTTGCACACATCCACTATAGGACAGCCGCAAGGTTTTGGGTAGAGGGGAAATTGCGCACCAATATGAAGGTGTTCGCCCGCCGGGGTTGTCAAACCCGATCCAGACCGCACCTTGGGAAAGAACGTCAAGGCACGCTGAAAGGAGGTTTCATGACCGGCAAGGTCCTATTCATCACAGGTGCGTCCACGGGCATCGGCGCCGCCACGGCGAAGGCTGCCGCGGAGAGCGGCTGGCGCGTGGCGCTGTTCGCCCGCAGCGGGGAAAAACTCGACGCTCTCGTGTCTGAGATCGGCGAGGACAGGGCGCTCGCCGTGCCGGGCGATGTCACCGTCATGGACGATCTGGCAAACGCCATCGACAGGACGGTCCGGCATTTCGGACAGCTCGATGCCTGCTTTGCCAATGCCGGTCGCGGCCTCGATACCGCGGGGGTGGAAAACGGCGACCCCGAGGAATGGCACGCCATGCTCGACATCAACATCAACGGGCTTCTTCTGACGGTGAAGGCCGCCTACCCGGAACTCAGGAAAACGCGGGGCCATGCCGTTCTGACCGGCTCTGCCGCGGGCAAGCGGCACATCCGGGGATCGGTCTACGGGGCGTCGAAATGGTTCGTGCAGGGATTCGCGGGCAACCTGTCGGAGGAGATGTCGGAATGGGGCGGGCGCTGCACCGTGATCTGCCCCGGAATGGTCGACACGCCCTTCTTCGACGAACCCAAGCCCGACAAGCTCCGGCCCGAGGACGTGGCGCGCGGCGTCGTCTACGCCCTCGACCAGCCGGAACGTGCGGATGTGCGCGAAGTCTTCATCATGCCCACGGGCTGACATCAGCCAAGATGCGCCGCGACCTGCCGCGTGCGCGGCGCGTCGCGATGCTCGAAGACGTAAATGCCCTGCCATGTGCCCAGCCACATCCGCCCGCCCGTCACGGGGACCTGCAGGCTGACGGGCATCATCGTGGCCCTGATATGCGAGGGCATGTCGTCAGGCCCCTCTTGCGTGTGGGTGAGATAGCTCATCGACGGGTCAGTTGCGCGCGGGACAAGCCGGGCAAAAAACGCGGCAAGATCGGCCTGAACCGCCGGGTCGGCGTTTTCCTGGATCAACAGGCTGGCCGAGGTATGCCGGATAAACAGCGTCAGCAGCCCGTCGCCCGCGGTGGCGCCGCGCAGCCATGCCGCGACCTCGCCGGTGATCTCGTGAAGCCCCTGCCCGAAGGTGGCGATCTCGAAAGTTGTCTGCATGGCTCCCGGTGCTCCCTATCGACGGCATGACCCGAAGGCTAGCACGCCGGGCGGGCGCGGCGGAACGCCGGATTGAGCCTTTACCCCCGCCCCGCACTGCGGCAAGAGACCGGGATGCTCACGATCCTGCTCACGGGTCTATTGCCCAGCGTTCTGCTGGTGGCACTCGGTGGCGCGGTCCGCAACCGGTTGACCGGAACCGCCTGGGCCGGGCTCGACCGGCTGAATTTCGAGCTCCTGTTCCCGGCACTGATCTTCACCACCGCCGCCAGCCGCCCGATCGAGCCCGCCAGCCTGCTGGTGGTCGGGCCGCTGGTCTGGTCGGTGCTGGGTCTGGGGCTGGCGCTGGGCTGGCTGGCACGGCCCTTCGGGCCCGAGCGGTTCCTCGATTTCGCGGGCGGCTGGCAGACGGCATGGCGGTTCAACACGGCGCTCGGCTTCGTGGTGGTGCAGGCCCTGCCCTCGGCCGATGCGGGGCTTTACGCCATCACGATCGGGATGGCGATTCCGATGGCCAACATCTTTGCCGTCACGGCCCTGTCGCGTGGCGAGGGTCTTACGGCCGCGGCCGGGCTGCGGCGGATCCTGCTCAACCCCTTCCTGCTGGCCAGCCTCGCGGGGGTGGCCGTTGGCGTGACGGGTCTTGCCCTGCCCGGCCCTGTCCTCGCGCCGGTGGCGCTGCTGGCCCAGGCCGCGATCCCGGTGGCGCTGATCTCCATCGGCGCGACGCTGAAGTGGCATGCGCTGGCACGGCTCGACCGGTTCACCGGCATCATCGTGACGACCAAGCTGGTCGCCCTGCCGCTCTTCGTCACGTTTTGCGCGGTGTTGCTGGGCATCAGCGCGCCCATAGTTCCGGTGCTGATCGTCTTTGCAGCCCTGCCCACCGCCTCGGCCGCGCACGTGCTGGCGGCGGGGTTCGGCGCGGACCGGCAGCTGGCGGCCACGCTCATCGCGCAATCCACCATCCTCAGCGCGGCGACGCTGCCCGTTTGGATGACCGTGGCGGAATGGATGGCGGGGCGGTAACCGCCGCCTAGCGGCCCCGCTCGAACATCGTATCGCCCTGTTCGTCGATCAGGTGCTTGGCCTTGCGGGTGGACTCCGCGGTGGCGGTGTCCCTGTCGGCCATCGTGTCTGCGCGGACAAGCTGATGCACCTTCACCTCGCCCTCCACCTCGCGCTCGATCCGCGCGGCGATGCGCCAGTGCGTGCCGTCCCGAACCGGATCGGCGTAAATGTCATAGCCCTTGTAATGCTCGGGCTCCTGCTGCTTGTCCGGCTCGCTTGCCGACCCGCCACCGAAAAGGCGTGAAAAAAGAGACATCGGTATTATCCACCCGTCGTTTCGTCAACCCTAGAGAACGGTGCGCCCGGGATGCCGAAGGTGTCAAGCCGCCACCCAGATCGCGCGTTGGCGCGGCCCGCCAAATGACGCGATGACCGCACAGGATTTCCCGCGCATCCGCCGCGCCGGATGCGCCCGCAGTTTCCGTTACTGGTCCAGGAAACTCCGCAGCTTCCGCGACCGGCTGGGATGCTTCAGCTTGCGCAGCGCCTTGGCCTCGATCTGGCGGATGCGCTCGCGGGTGACGCTGAACTGCTGGCCCACCTCCTCGAGCGTGTGGTCGGTGTTCATGCCGATGCCGAAGCGCATGCGCAGCACCCGTTCCTCGCGCGGGGTGAGCGAGGACAGCACCCGCGTGGTGGTTTCCTTGAGATTGTCCTGGATGGCGGAATCCAGCGGCAGGATCACGTTCTTGTCCTCGATGAAATCGCCCAGCTGGCTGTCCTCCTCGTCCCCGATCGGGGTCTCGAGGCTGATCGGCTCCTTGGCGATCTTCATCACCTTGCGCACCTTGTCCAGCGGCATCTGCAGCTTGTCCGCCAGCTCCTCGGGCGTGGGCTCGCGGCCGATCTCGTGCAGCATCTGCCGGCCCGTGCGCACCAGCTTGTTGATGGTCTCTATCATGTGCACGGGGATGCGGATGGTGCGCGCCTGGTCGGCGATGGAGCGCGTGATCGCCTGCCGGATCCACCACGTGGCATAGGTCGAAAACTTGTAGCCGCGGCGGTACTCGAACTTGTCCACGGCCTTCATCAGGCCGATGTTACCCTCCTGGATGAGGTCGAGGAACTGCAGCCCGCGATTGGTGTATTTCTTGGCGATCGAGATCACCAGCCGCAGGTTGGCCTCGACCATCTCCTTCTTGGCGACGCGCGCCTCCTTCTCGCCCTTCTGGACCTGCGCGACGATGCGGCGGAACTCGCTGATATCCAGCCCGACATACTGGCCCACCTGCGCCATGTCGGCGCGCAGCTCGGCCACCTTCTCGGGGTGGCGTTCGATGAAGGTCTGCCAGCCGCGGCCCGGCTTCTGAGCCATGTCTTCCAGCCAGTTGGGGTCGAGCTCGCGCCCGCGGTACTCCTCGATGAATTCCTTGCGGTTGATGCGGGCCTGATCGGCCAGCTTCACCATGGCGCTGTCGATCTGCATGATCCGGCGGTTGATGCCGTAGAGCTGGTCGATCAACGCCTCGATGCGGTTGTTGTGCAGGTGCAGCGAGTTCACCAGCTCCACGATTTCCGAACGCAACTGCTGGTAGCGCGCCTCCTGCTCGGAGGAGAAGGAACCATCCTCGTTCAGCGTGGCCGAGATGCGGCTGTCCTGCATCTCGCTGAGCTTTTCGTAGTCGTCGGCGATACGGTCGAGCGTTTCGAGCACCTTGGGCTTGAGCGCGGCCTCCATCGCCGCGAGGCTCATGTTGGCCTGGTCCTCTTCCTCGTCCTCCTCCTCGCGCTGGATCGGGTTGCCGTCGGCGTCAAGCTCGGGCTCGGCCTCCTTTTCCTTCTTCTCGCCCTGCTCGGACGCGGCGCCGGGGGCCGAGGCGAGGTTCGCGGCCTCCGCCAGCGGCTCGGCGTCCTCCAGCCCCTCGCCCATCTGGCCGGAAAACGTGGTCTCAAGGTCGATCACGTCGCGCAGCAGGATGTCCTCTCCCAGCAGTTCGTCGCGCCAGATCGTGATGGCCTGGAAGGTCAGCGGGCTCTCGCACAGCCCCGCGATCATGGTGTTCCGGCCGGCCTCGATCCGCTTGGCGATGGCAATCTCGCCCTCGCGGGAGAGCAACTCGACCGACCCCATTTCGCGCAGGTACATGCGCACAGGGTCGTCGGTGCGGTCGAGCTTTTCCTCCTTGCCGCCGCCGAGCGCGACATCGCCCTTCTTGCCGATCTCGGCCACGGCCGTGGTTTTCTGTTCTTCCTCCTCGGCTTCTTCGTCCTCGATGATGTTGATGCCCATCTCCGAGAGCATCGACATCACGTCCTCGATCTGTTCGCTCGACACCTGGTCCGGCGGCAGCACCTTGTTCAGCTGATCGTAGGTGATGAACCCCTTCTCACGCGCCTCCGCGATCATTTTCTTGACCGCGGCCTGGCTCATGTCGAGCGAGATCTCAGCCTCCTGCTCCTCGGGCTTCTGGTCGTCGGTGTCCTTGGCGGCCATGAACTTCTCCTGAACGGTGACGGGTGATTCGGGTTCGCCCGAATCATTAGCGTGATACGGCGATTCGCACACCCTTTACCCTGATTTTGTTACTGATTCGCCCCTGCATGTCACCTCGTGCGGTCCTTTTGGAACCCGATCGTGGCCAGCAGTGCCTCGAACGCGTCTCTCTCGGCCCGGCTGACGGGCGCTCCGTTTTCTCCCAGCTCGAACTCCGTCTGGTCCTCGCGAAAACTGCGCTCCGCCGTCTGGCGGGTGCGCGCGGCCTCGCTCAGACGGTAGGTCACTGTCTCGTCTGCCATCCCCGCGATGTCCTGCGATGCCTCTGCAACCTCGGCCCTGAGCCCCAACTCGGCGCCAAGCTTGGCCAGTTCCTCGGCCACGGTCTGGCGCGCGGTCTCGATGTCGCCGGCACGCCGCACTCCGGGTGCCAGCGCGACATGGGGACGTGCGCAGAGGTTGTCAACTGTGTCCGCGCCCATGTCTTCGGCGATGCGGGCCCGCAAGCTGTCCGCGCCGGCATGTCCGTGCCGCAACAGCAGGTCGCGCAACCGCGCATGCTCGGGCGCGGTGCAGGGCATGGACTCGAGCTGGTCCTCGAATTCCTCCATCACCTCCGGCGTCAGGATCAGCGTGGCGAGGATGACCGCCTCGCGCAGCTGCGTCTGCACGTCGTCGCCGGCCGCTGCCAGCAGCGAGGCGCGCGTTGCCGCGCGCACCGGTTCCGGCGCGGTCCAACGGGTCTTGCGCGGCCCTGCTTGCCCGTCCCCGGTGGCGCGGGGATTGAACAGCTGCCAGCGCAGTTCCTTGACGGCCTGCCCGTAGTGATGGCGGATCGACGGGTCGCGGATGCGCGCGATCTGCTCGCGCAGGGCCTTGTCGAGCGCCGCCCGCCGCTCGGGGCTGTCGAACGCCCGCCCCTGCGTCTCGCGCCGCCACAGTAGCTGAACCATCGGCAGGGCCTGATCGAGCACCGCCTGCACGGCCGGCGCGCCCTCGCCTCGCAGCAGGTCATCGGGATCCTGCCCCTCGGGCATGAGCGCGAACCGCAGCGACTTGCCCGCCTCCAGCAGCGGCAGCGCGAGGTCGATCACCCGGTAGGCCGCGCGCAGGCCCGCCTGGTCGCCATCCAGCGCGATGACGGGTTCGTCGGCCATGCGCCAGAGCAGTTGCAGCTGATGTTCGGTGACCGCCGTGCCAAGGGGGGCAACGCTGGCGCCAAATCCCGCCTCGCTCAGCGCGATCACGTCCATGTAGCCCTCGGCCACGATCAGCGGCTGGCCTTTGCCGGCTGCCTCGCGCGCGGGGGCGTGATTGTAGAGCGTGCGCGACTTGTCGAAAAGCTCGGTTTCGGGCGAATTCAGGTACTTGGCGCTTGCGTCGGAGGCCATCGCCCGGCCGCCGAAAGCAATGCAGCGGCCCCGCGTGTCACGGATGGGGAAGATGATCCGGTCCCGGAAGGTGTCGTAGGGCCGTCCCCCCTTCTGCGAGGGCTTGGCAAGCCCGCAATCGAGGATCTTCTGCGCCTCCACGCCCTTTCCGGTCAGGTGATCCCACATCCCCTGCCACGCATCCGGCGCGAATCCGATCTCGAACCGCTCCAGCGCCGCCTCCTCCAGCCCTCTGCCGGCCAGATAGTCGCGCGCCGCGGCGCCCGCGCCGGTTTTCAGCTGCATTCGGAAATGGCGCACGGCCATTTCCATAATCTCGGCCAGTTCGCCGCGGCGATCCGCCACTTGCTGCGCCTGCGGATCGCGTTCGGGCATCTGCATCCCGGCCTCCGAGGCGAGGATTCGCACCGCCTCGATGAAATCCACGTTCTCGGTCTCTCGGACGAAGCTGATGGCATCACCCTTGGCGTGACAGCCGAAGCAATAGTAAAACCCCTTGCGGTCATCGACGTGGAAACTGGCCGTCTTTTCCTGGTGAAAAGGGCACGGCGCCCACATGTCGCCCTTGCCCTGGTTGGATTTGCGCGTATCCCACATGACCTTGCGGCCGACCACCTGCGCAAGCGACAGGCGCGTGCGCAACTCGTCAAGGAATCCGGGGGGCAGGCTCATCCGGCAAATATGGGGCAAAGCCCGGCCGCCGCCAAGGGGGATTACCGTTCATACCGCAGGCACTGCGCCTTGAAATCCTCGGCCAGCCGCGGGGTCAGCGCGGCACGGTCGACGCCGAAAACCCAGTCGACCAGCGGCCCGACAGTCGGCACGTAAAGGCTTTCGACCGCATCCCTCCCGCCTGTCAGCCGGGCCTTGACGGCATCGGCCGTCTGGCCGTTGCGCCGCGCGCTCACCGCAAGCGCCACGATGTCGCCCGTAGCGCGGCAGCTTTCCTGCCGGGCCTGCTGCGCCGGTGCGGGCCCGGCGAGGGCCATGCACATCCCGGCAATAATGATCGCATGTCGCATGACGCGCCTCCTTGATGCGCCATGAGGCTGTCAGGGTCCGGCCCGCGCGGCAACCCCGTTCATCGCGGTGCGCAGGTCGTGCACCAGCGTCGCGCCGAAGGCACGGAATACCATGATCTGGTAGGCGCTGTCGCCCACTTGCGTCAGCGAGGCCGGCATGTGCTGCAGGTCGGTCCGCGCGGTGTGCCCCCGTTTGAAAACGCCCGGCCGCAGGTCGATCGGCGTGAGCCTTGCCAGCACGGCCCGGGCATCGCGCCCCTCCAGCCGCACGCAGGCCCACGCGTCCGTCTGGTCGGCAAGCGCCGCGTTGCGGGCCAGCGACGGGTCCGGCGCCGGCCCCGCCAGAAGGATCAGGTCCCGCCCGAACCATATCGCGCGGGCCCCTTCCCTGCCCGTGGCGCGGTTCGGCGCGGGGGCGGCCATGCCATGCGCCCGCTCAAGATCCTCCGACAGAGCCCCGGCACACCCCGCGAACGGCGCCAGCGTGGTCAGGTGCCCCGGCGCGACCTCGCGCAGGGTGGTATGCCCGAGCGTCAGCGGCGCCATCCCGTCAAGCGGCGACTTGGCCTGCAATTCAACCACGGATCCGCTCTCCTTCCTTGTCGTACTGCACCGGGTCCTGCACCTCGCAAAGGGTCGACGACCCCTTGAGATGGCAAACCATGCGCACCCGCTCTCCGTGCCGGGCGCGGCCGTTCCTGAGAAAGCCCAACCCCAGCATGTGACCAAACGTCGGCGAGAAAGCGACCGAGGTAATGTAACCCTGGTCGTTGACGCGCAGGGCCTCGTCCCCCTCGTTGAACAGGTGCGCCCCGGCGACGAGTTCCTTCACCGCGCCCACGGGCTTGAGCCCCACCAGTTGCTCGCGATCCGCGTCCACCAGGCCGGGGCGTGCGGCGGCGGCCTTGCCGATGCAGTCCTTGCTGGCGCTCACCATCCGGCCCATCCCGATGTCGAAGGCGGTCGTGCGGCCGTGGATCTCGGCATGGGTGATGAAACCCTTCTCGATCCGCAGCACGTTGAGCGCCTCCATGCCGTAGGGCCCGCCCCCCATGGTCTCGGCCCGCGCGGCCAGTTCCCGGAAGAGCGCATCGCCATAGCGTGCGGGCACCGCCACCTCGTAGGCGTGTTCGCCCGAGAACGAAATGCGGAAGAGCCGCCCGGCCACGCCGCCGATGCTGATCGGCCCGCAGGACATGAACGGCCAGCTTTCGCCGTCGATTGGCGTGTCGAGAAGCCCGTTCAGCAAGGCGCGCGACTTGGGCCCGGCCACGGCGAACTGCGCCCACTGCTCGGTGACCGACACGAAGCGGACGTCCCACCCCGGCACGAGGCACTGGCTCACGAACTCCAGGTGCCGCATGACCTGCCCGGCGGCGGCGGTCGTCGTGGTCATCAGGTAGTGCTGGTCCCCCAGCCGCGCCGTGGTGCCGTCATCCATGACATGGCCATCCTCGCGCAGCATCAGGCCATATCGCGCGCGGCCCATCTTGAGCGTCGAGAAGGTGTTGGCATAGACGAGATCCAGGAAACGGGCCGCATCCGGCCCCTGAATGTCGATCTTGCCCAGCGTCGACACATCGGCCACGCCGACCGCCTCGCGCACCATCGTCACCTCGCGGTCGCAGGATTGCCGCCAGTGCGTCTCGCCCCGCCGCGGGAAATAGCTGGGTCGGTACCACAGCCCCGCCTCGATCATCGGCGCGCCGCGTTCCACGCTCGCGGCGTGCGAGGTGGTCAGGCGTTCGGGGGCAAACCCCTTGCCCTGCCCGCCCGCGCCCATCGCGGCGATGGCCACCGGGACATAGGGCGGGCGAAAGGTGGTTGTGCCGGTTTCGGGAATTCCGCTGCCATTGGCCTCGGCCAGCACCGCCAGCGCCGCCACGTTGGAGTTCTTGCCCTGATCGGGCGCCATGCCCTGCGTGGTATAGCGTTTCATGTGCTCCACGGAGCGGAAGTTCTCCCGCGCGGCGAGCGCCACGTCCTTGACCGTCACGTCGTTCTGGAAGTCCAGCCACGCCCGTCCCTTGCCGGGGACGCTCCACAGCGGGCTGATGTCGTAGGCGCTGTCCTCGGCACCGGGGATGTCGACCTGCCGCGCCTTGCGCCCCAGCTCGCCGAGCGCCGCACGCGCTGCCTCGGCCCCGCCCTCCAGACAGGCGCGCGTGGAGAAGTCGCCGCGCGCCGCGCCCGCGGCCACCAGCCCGGGCACCGCGCCATCGCGCGGCACGAAGGCCGCGATGTCGGGGTCCCAGACGGGGCGGCCGTTCATGTGGCAGGTCAGGTGCACCGACGGGTTCCAGCCGCCCGAGACGGCCAGCCCGTCCGTCCTGATCCGGTCGGTGCCCGAGGCCGTGGCAACGGTGATCGCTTCCACCCCGTGCCGGCCCTGCGTGTCGCAAACCTGCGCACCGGCCAGGAACGGCACGTCGAGATCGCAGCTCGCGTGATGGCGGGCGTCGATCAACGCGCTGACATGCACCCCGGCCTCCAGCAGGTCGGCGGCGGTGCGGTGCGCGTCGTCATTGTTGCCGAACACCGCCACGCTGCGCCCCGGGCTGACGCACCAGCGGTTGGCATAGGCCCGCACGGCGGAGGCCGTCATGATGCCGGGGCGGTCGTTGTTGCGAAAGGCGATCGGCCGCTCCAGCGCGCCCGCCGCCAGCACGGCGCGCTTCGCCACGATCCGCCAGAAACATTCCCGCGGCGCGCCCTCCTTGGCCAGCGCCGCCGGCGCAAGCCTCTCCAGCGCGCCGTAGGTGCCATGGTCGTAGGCACCGGTGACCGTTGTGCGCGTCATCAGCCGGACATTGTCCATCGCGGCGAGTTCGGCCGCCACCTCCGCCGCCCAGACCCGGCCGGGCACGCCGTCCACCTCGATCGTCTCGGCATTGAGCCGCCCGCCGGGGCGGGTGTCCTCGTCGGCGAGGATCACGTCCGCGCCGGACCGCGCGGCGGCAAGCGCGGCCATCAGCCCCGCGGGACCCGCGCCAATCACCAGCAGGTCGCAATGCGCCCAGGCCTTTTCGTAGCGGTCGGCATTGGGCTGGCCCGACAGCGCCCCAAGCCCCGCCGCCCGGCGGATGAGCGGCTCGTACACCCGTTCCCAGAAGGCCCGCGGCCACATGAAGGTCTTGTAATAGAACCCCGCCCCAAGGAACGGCGCCGCCAGGTCGTTGAACGCCAGCAGGTCGAGCCCGAGCGACGGCCAGCGGTTCTGGCTGCGCGCGCTCAGCCCCTCGAAGAGCTCCTGCGTGGTGGCCCGGACATTGGGTTCCAACCCCGCGCCGTGGCCGGTGGATACCAGCGCGTTCGGCTCTTCGCTGCCCGCCGTCAGCACGCCGCGCGGCCGGTGATACTTGAACGACCGCCCCAACACGCGGACGCCGTTGGCCATCAGCGCCGAGGCCAGCGTGTCACCCTCGAAACCTTCGTAGCGGCGCCCGTCGAAGGTAAAGCCGATCCGCCGGGTCCGGTCGATCAGCCCCTCGCCCGCGATCCTCATGCACTGCCCTCCTTCGCCTTGGCGGCCAGTTCCGTTCCGAGCACCTCATGCGTCCGCGTGTCACGCGTCACCACGATCCAGGCCGCGCAACCGCTCTCGTGATACCACAGGTCCCGCATCTGCCCCGCCGGGTTGTCGCGCAGGTGGATGTAGGCGTGCCACACCTCCGGCGGGGCATCCGCGTCCGGGCGCTCCAGCGCCACGGCGTCGCCCATGTAGTAGAACTCGCGGCGGTCCCTTTCACCGCAGACCGGGCAGGTGATCCTCACCTTGGGCCTCCTTGCCCCGTCGCGGGCTTCATCTTGCCGGAAATACTCATGATCCTGTCCTCCGCCGATGCGCCGTCAGTGCAGGTTGTGCTGCATGCCGGTGCCTTCCTCGTCCATCAGGTCGTGACCGGTGCGGAACCGGTCCAGCCGGAAGCGCGCTGCCGGCTCGTGATGGTGGCCGGTGGCCACCAGATGCGCCATCGAGTAGCCAGAGCCCGGCACCGCCTTGAACCCGCCGTAGCACCATCCGCAATTGAGGTAGAGCCCCTCGGTCTCCGTCTTGTCGATGATCGGCGAGCCGTCGGGCGACATGTCCATGATGCCGCCCCAGCTGCGCAGCACGCGCGCCTTGCCGATCATCGGCATCAGGGTCATGCCGGCCTCCATGACATGTTCGACCATGGGCAGGTTGCCCCGCGCGGCGTAGGAGGCATAGAAATCGAGGTCGCCGCCGAAGACCAGCCCGCCCTTGTCCGACTGGCTGATGTAGAAATGGCCCATGCCGAAGCTCACAACGTGGTCGATGCAGGGCTTGAGTCCCTCGGTCACGAAGGCCTGCAGCACGTGCGATTCGATCGGCAGGCGCATCCCCGCCATCGCGGCCACCTGGCTGGACCGGCCGGCCACCACGATCGCCACCTTTCCGGCCCGGATCGCGCCGCGGGTGGTCTGCACGCCGCGCACCCGCCCCCGCTCTATGTCGATGCCGGTCACCTCGCAGTTCTGAACGATGTCCACGCCGCGCGCGCTGGCCCCGCGGGCATAACCCCACGCGACGGCGTCATGCCGCGCCGTCCCCGCGCGCCGCTGCAGCAGCCCGCCGTAGATGGGAAAGCGCGCCTGCTCGTAGTCGAGATAGGGCAGGATGCGCTTGAGCTGGGGAACCGAAAGCAGCTCGGCGTCGTCGCCCTGGTTTCGGATCGCGTTGCCCCGCCGGATCGCCGCGTCGCGCTGCGCATCCGAGTGGAACAGCCCGATCTGCCCGCGCTGCGAATGCATGACGTTGTAGTTGAGCTCTTCCTCCAATCCTTCCCAAAGCTTCAGAGAGTGGCTGTAGAACTCGGAGTTGCCCGGCAGGAAATAGTTGGCGCGCACGATCGTGGTGTTGCGTCCGACATTGCCGCCGCCCAGCCATCCCTTCTCCAGCACCGCGACATTCGTGATGCCGTGGTTGCGGGCGAGGTAATAGGCAGTGGCCAGCCCGTGACCGCCGCCGCCGATGATCACGACGTCGTATTCCGGCCGCGGCGCGGCATCGGCCCAGTGTGCCTGCCAGCCCTTGTTGCCGGTCAGACCCTCCTTCAGGACGCGCAGACCCGAAAAGCGCATGCTTTCTCTCCCCAGCGGTTTTCAGGACGTAATCAACTCCCGCCACCCATGGCAATGGTGCGGGCCGCGCCGCCCCAAGTTTTCCGCCGGATTCCCGCCCGGCAGCGACATGGCCTTGACCCATGGCAATGACAATCCGCCCGGCACCGGCCAGCATGCCGAGGCAAGGAGTCCGACATGGCGACACGTGTGATCTGCTATTCCCTGACCGGGGCCACGCGCACCGTGTGTCTGCGCGTGGCCGATCACGCCGGCGCGGAGTTGCATCAAATCCGCGCACCCCGCGTGCGTGCCGGCATGTGGGGCATGCTTCGCTGGGGGGTCGGCACGCTGCTTGGCCACGCTACCCCGGTCATCGGCCCCGACACGTGCTGGAGGGCCGGGGATACCGTGATCCTCGGGGCGCCTGTCTGGGCGGGGCGCGTCGCCGTTCCGATGGTGGAATGGCTGCGCGCCCAGCCACCGCTGCCGCCCAAGGTCGGGCTGGTGATGACCAGCGGACAGACGAGGCTGCCCGGTGCCGCGTTCGACCGTTTCGCCGCGGTTGCCGGCGTTGCCGCCGCCGCCACGCTTCACGTCTGCGAAAGGGACGCGCGGGCACGGCGTTTCGACGACCGGATCAAGATTTTCCTCGACCGGCTGGAGGAGACGGACCTGCCTACAGCCCGAGCGCCCGGTAGCTCGCCGCCACCTTGTTGATCGCCACGAGGTAGGCCGCCGTGCGCAGGTCATCCACGTCGTCGCGCGAGTGCCAGACCTCGCTGATCTGCTGGTAGGCCTGCCGCATCGTGTCGTCCAGCCCGGAGCGTACAAGCTCCAGCTCGTCGGCGCCGCGCATGTACTTGCGCTTGAAATCGGGCGACATGCCCCACGCGTCGCCCAGATGCTCGTCGAGCTTTTCCAGCTCCCGCACGATCAGCTCGTGGCGTGCCTCCTCCTGCCGGCGGCCCATGCGGCCGAAACGGATATGGCTGAGGTTCTTGACCCATTCGAAATAGGACACGGTAACACCGCCGGCATTGGCGTACATGTCGGGGATGATGACGGTTCCCTTCTTGCGCAGGATCTCGTCGGCACCGGCCGTGATCGGGCCGTTGGCGGCCTCGATGATCAGGGGTGCCTTGATACGCTCGGCATTCTCAAGGTTGATCACCCCCTCGAGCGCCGCGGGGATCAGGATGTCGCAATCCTCCTCGAGGTATTTCGACCCGTCCCGCACGTACTGGCCGGTGGGGTAGCCGTCGACGCCGCCGTGACGGCCGATCCAGTTGCGCAGGTCGTCCACGTCGAGGCCGTTTTCGTCGAACAGCCCCCCGTCGCGCTCGATCACGCCGGTGATGGTGCAGCCATCCTCCTCTGCAAGGAACTTCGCCGCGTGGTAACCGACGTTGCCGAGGCCCTGGACGATCACGCGCTTGCCGTCGAGCGAGCCCTTCATCCCCGCCTTCTTGACGTCCTCGGGGTGACGGAAGAACTCGCGCAGCGCAAACTGCACGCCACGGCCCGTCGCCTCGGTCCGTCCCGCGATCCCGCCGGCGTTCACCGGCTTGCCGGTGACGCAGGCGCGCGCGTTGATGTCCGTCGTGTTCATGCGGCGATACTGGTCGGCGATCCACGCCATCTCGCGCTCGCTCGTGCCCATGTCAGGGGCCGGCACGTTCTGCGAGGGATGGATGAGATCCCGCTTGGCCAGCTCGTAGGCAAAGCGGCGGGTGATCTGCTCCATCTCGTGTTCGTCCCATTCGCGCGGGTCGATGTGCAACCCGCCCTTGGACCCGCCGAACGGCGCCTCCACGATCGCGCACTTGTAGGTCATCAGCGCCGCAAGCGCCTCCACCTCGTCCTGGTTCACGCCCATGGCGAACCGGATACCGCCCTTGACCGGCTCCATGTGCTCGGAATGGACGCTGCGGTAGCCGGTAAAGGTATGGATCTGGCCACGCAGGCGCACGCCGAAACGCACGGTATAGGTTGCGTTGCAGACCCTTATCTTTTCTTCCAGCCCGGGCGGCAGATCCATCAGCGCGACCGCGCGGTTGAACATCAGATCCACGCTTTCGCGGAACGTCGGCTCCTTCCTGGGGCTGGCCATTTCACGTCTCCTCCCTGTTGCAGTGGCGCCCGGCTTCTTGTTTCCGGCGGGTCGCCCCCGCATGGTTACCGGATGCACCCGAATTGTCCACCCGTGCCGTGCCGTCATGACCGCCGCGCCCGATTGGCGTGGGAGAGTGAAACAATACCGCCGGCCGCGCGACTTCGTTTCCCGACAAGTTACTGACAAGGCGGATTTATTCCCACTTTTGCCCAAATTATGCCATGTTGGCGTCTCATAAGACAGCTTGGGTAAGCCGGTTGGGGGCGATCGTTCCCGTTTGAGGTTTGATCATGAACGGAGACAAAGAAATCGCGCACGGGGCGTCGGGCTTCGGTCATGACGACACGCATCGGCAAGCCACGCCCCGCCGGGGCCTGCGGCACCGCCTGCAACGCTTCGCGGACGAAGATGACGGCGCCGCCGTCATCCTGACACTGTTTTGTTTCATCGCCATGGTGCTGATGGCCGGGCTCGGCATCGACACCATGCGCCACGAGATGGAGCGCACCAGGCTTCAGGCGACGCTCGACAGTGCCGTTCTCGCCGGCGCCGGCGCACCGCGGGGCACCTCCGTCACCGACATCAAGGGCATCGTCGAGGACTATTTCGGCAAGCAGGGCATGGCCAGCTACCTGCATGCCATCGATACCGACGGACAGGGCGGCGACGACGATATCGTGACATCGCTGAACTCCACCCGCGTCTACGCCGAGGCCAGCATGTCCATCGACACCTACCTGATGAAGCTGTCAGGAGTGGAAACACTGAGCGCCGCTGGGAAATCCGAGGCGCAGGTTCGCCAGCCCAAGCTCGAAATCGTTCTTGTGCTCGATGTTTCCGGCTCGATGTACGGCACCAAGCTGGCCAATCTCAAATCGGCGGCCAAGGAATTCGTGTCGACGATCCTGGGATCCTCGGCAAGCGGCAACACGGTGATCTCCGTCGTTCCCTTCAGCTGGTCGGCCACGCCGTCATGGACCGTCTTCGACACGCTGGCGGTCGACCGCACCCACAACTACTCGACCTGCCTGAAGTTCAAGGACAACGACTACAACCATGCCACGCTGACCTCCGGGGCGTCATCCCTGAGCGAGGGCATCCCCGTCGATCACATGATCTATACCTCCGTTTACGGCACGTTCGACAACCTCAACGATGCCTGGCGGTCGTGCTACACCGACGACTACATGGAGATCCTGCCCTACTCGATCAGCGAGAGCGCCCTGCACGCCAAGATCGATTCCCTGCAGGCCAACGGCAACACCAGCGGACACCAGGGCATAAACTGGGGGTCGGCCCTGCTCGACCCGACGTTCCGCAAGGTTTCGGGCAACCTCATCACCAGCGGAGAGATCGATTCATCGCTGACGAACGTGCCCGCCGATTACGACGAGCCCGAAACGCTGAAGGTCGTCGTGATGATGGGCGACGGGGCAAACACGACATCGTATTTCTTCGACCAGAGCAACCCCAAATACCGCGGCAAGCACTCCGACCTGTTTCTTGTCAAATACCAGGACCGGCTGTTCAAGTACGCCTACCACATCTACAAGCAGCAACGCCGGAGCTACGACGAATCGAAGTGCTCCAACAAGAAATGGGAATGCGTCTACGAGGCCTACGGCCCCGAGGAGTCGGTCTATTACCTGCGCTACTCGGGCGGCGGCTGGTACTACAGCATCGAGGACGCCCAGTGGATCACGGACACCGAGTTCAACTCGCTGGACGAGACGCTGCCCGGCTACATCTCGACCGAGCAACTGTCGTGGGAGATGGCCTGGGGTCTGATCACGCCCGATTACTACGGCGACGTCACCGGTGACTGGGGCCCGTGGAACGATTTTGTGGGTTCCGAATACGAAACCGGGACCGAGAAGGACATGCACATGAAGAACGTGTGCACCGCGACGAAAACGAATGGCGTCGTGGTCTATTCGATCGGGTTCGAGGTCCCCTCGGGCGGCCGTGCTGAAAGGGTGCTGACCGACTGCGCGTCGTCGCCCAATCACTATTACCCCGCATCGACAACCGACATCGGCGCGGCGTTCAGCTCCATCGCGTCGAACGTCCAGAACCTGAGGTTGACGCAATGACACGGGCCGCGCTGTTTGCCTTCAGGGATTTCCTGCGGGACGAAAGCGGCAGCTCGACGGTCGAGTTCGTGCTGACGGTCCCGCTCTACCTGACACTGCTTGTCATGTCGATCGAGCTTGGGTTCATCACACTGCGGCACACCTTGCTGGAGCGGGGTCTGGACATGGCCGTGCGCGACGTGCGGCTCGGCACCGGCACGGCCCCCCAGCATGACGAGATCAAGCAGATCATTTGCGACAACGCCATGATGATACGCGATTGCACCCAGAACCTTCAGCTCGAGATGCGCCCGGCAGACATCCGCAACTTCTCGTCGCTGGACACCACGGCCGACTGCACCGACGCCGCCGAACCCACCAAGCCCGTTCGGGAATTCACCCCCGGCCAGCAGAACCAGCTGATGCTGCTGCGCGCCTGCCTGAAATACAACCCGCTGTTTCCCAGCGCGGCGCTTGGCAGCGCCCTGAAAACCGATCTGAACGGACAGGCCGCGGTCGTGTCGATGACCGCCTTCGTGCAGGAGCCGGTCTGACATGCTGTGGCTCCGGTTCAAGCACCTGATCGCCTCGTTCCGCGAGGACACGCGCGGCTCTTTCCTGGTGGAATCCGTCATCGCGCTGCCGCTGCTCTTCTGGACGCTCGCCGCCACCTACGAATTCTTCGAGGTTCACCGCTACAAGAGCGTCCGCGAGAAAGCGACCTATACCATCGCCGACATGCTGTCGCGCGAGCAGAGCGTCGTGACCGACATCTACATCGACAACGCCAAGATCCTGTTCGACGACGTCGCCAACGACGACGGCGTGAACCAGCTGCGGGTCTCGGTGATCCGTTACCTCGCCGCCGACGACCAGTACGAGGTCGCTTGGTCCGAGGTGCGCGGCACCGGCGGCATGGCGGCGCTGCAGGACGCGGACGTTGCCACCGCACACGACCAACTGCCGGCAATGTCCAATGGCGAGGAGGTGATCCTCGTCGAAAGCCGGTCGAGCTACGACCCCAGTTTCGATGTCGGCCTCAGCGACGGAATAAACATCAGCACGCGCGTTTTCACGAGCCTCCGCTTCGCGCCGCAGCTTTGCTTCGACGTCTGCACGTCGGGCTGATCCGCGACCGTCAACGCTCCATCAGCAGGGCTGTCAGCGTGTCGGCCATCGCCTTGCCCTGGGCGCCCGGCGTCACCCCGCCGATCCCCACGCGCCGCCCGATCCGCCACCACAGACCCGGCCGCCAGCGCCCCGGAGCCGCCGATTTCAGCCGCAGGATGAACCCGTTCGACGGCTTGAAGGCAAAGACCCCGCGATCGACCGACTCGATCTGTTCCAGCGGCGCGATCACTTCGCCGTCGGTGCTGCGCAGCCCCGCACGCGTGAGTTCCACGGCCTGCGCCGTGGCCCGCCGCATGAGGTCCGCCCCCCAGAGCGAAAGCGCCCCGACCAGCACGAGGAACGCTTGCCAGACCGGCGCGGCGGGCGGGCGCATCATCGCAAGATAGATCAGGATCACGCCCAAAAGGGCCAGCATCGCCACCCCGAGCCCCCGGCGCATGGCCGAGGCCCGCACGATGGCCAGCACCTCGTCATCCATGCCTGTCCTCCCTTCGCAACTCGTTCCCTGCAAGCGGCCGAACACCCCCGGCCCCTGTCCGCGCCGGCAGCGCGGCCCTGTCTATACCGGCCCGGGGCGAAGGACCAGAGGCGCCAGCGCATGGACCCGTTCACAACGGCCCGACGCCTGCGTGTCACGAACCCGAACCACACCAATAGCGAGAAAGATTTTGAAAATTTTGCCAAATAACGGCAAACTGGTCGAGTGCGCAATTTTTGTTCGCATGCGTAACCACATTTGCAAGGAGATTATAAAATGAAAATCAAGGGTCTTTGCCTGACCGCTTTCAGCCTGCTTTTTGCCGCCGCTGCACAAGCGCAGACCGTTGAATATCGGGGGGTGGGATATTTGAACGCCAAAACCACCGAATGCACGGATGTCGGGTATACCGACGTCAGTTTCGCCAGTTACCGCTACCGCCCCGCCAATGTGGGCGACAACGACGGTCAGGCCAGGCTTTCGGTGTTTTTCGAGACCTTCGCGGTCAACATGACCCTCGAGGGGGAGCTGACCGCCGCGCCGGAAAAATACAGGGGTACGGCGCTGAGCGCGTTCAGCAACAATTTCAGGGGCATTATCAGGCAGCGCAATCAACGCCCCAACACGATTGATCCCTCGACAGAGTTCGTGAAGATGACGGGCATCATCCGCAACTTCGGCGGCACCGTCCGCTGTGTCATGGTTTTCAGCGCGGACATGGCGCGTCGCTGACGCGCTTACCGGCCCCACCTTGCACCCTTGCCGTGCCGCCGCCGAGAGGCGTGCGGCATGACCTTGGTCCGCATGGCTGCACGCATCGGCTTGCTTGGACAGGAGGCCCCGCAGGACGCACCGCGGCCGCTCAGGCGCGGACCGCCTTGCGCACCATGTCCCAGTAAAGCGCCTGCACCTCCTCCAGAGACAGGCGCCCGCCCTCGCGGAACCATGTGTTCACCCCGGTCAGCATGGCGATGATCGCCATCGCCGCGACGCGGGTATCGGCCACGTCGAAGCTCCCGCGCGCCACCCCGCTGCGCAGGATGTCCTCCAGCCGCTGTTCGTAGGCGCGCCTGAGCCCCTCGATCACCGCGAAGTTCTCGGGGCTGAGGTTGCGCAACTCCATATAGGCGATGAACACCTCGTCGGGTCGCTCGGCGTGAAACCGGATATGGAAATGGGTGAAGTCCTTCAGTGCCGGGAGCGGGCGCGACCGCCGGGGTAGCGCGTCGTGCGCCGCGAGCAGTTCGTCGAGATGGGTTTTCATCAAATCGAAAAGCAGCGTCTGCTTGTCCTGTGTATAGTTGTAAAGCGCGCCTGCCTGCACCCCGACCTCCGCCGCGATCTGGCGCATGGAAACAGCGGCATAGCCGTGCTTGGCAAAGAGCCGCAGCGCCGCCTCGCGCATCTTGGGGCCGGTTATTCCGGAATGGGATCCCTGCGTTCTCGCCATCCGGCAAGCATTAACTGAACAGTCGTTCATATCAATGCCCGGCTTGCCCCCGGCCCGGTGAAAGTGGCAAGAGGGGAACAGTCCCGCCCTGGAAGGTCCCGCGAATGGCCCTGTGCCGCATCATCCCGTCTTTGCTCGCCGCAGCCCTTGCAGGCTGCGGACCGTTCCCCGAGGTCGACACAGCCGAGCAAAGCGATGCGCCGGCTGCGAGCTATCCGGCGCTCATGCCGGTCGAGACGCTGCGCGCGGCGGCGTCACGCCCACCCGCCGGTGACACGCGCACACGCGTCGCCGCAGCCGGCGAGCCGGCCCCGGCAGCCGGAATGAACGACCGCGCGGCCCGGCTCCGGGCCCGCGCCGCGCGCCTGCGTGGCGGTGCGGTGCTCGACAAGGACGACAAGAAGCGCCTCGGCAAGTCGGTCGATATCGGCGAAAACGGCGACTGAGCCGCGCCAGCCCCGTCATCCCTTGCCAAAACCCGCGTTGCAAGCCAGCGCCCCAGCCTTTACACGAGCGGGCAACGCGACTGTCAGAGTGATCGGAGAGCCCCATGACCACCCCTCTGCGCCTCGGCATAGCCGGGCTTGGCACTGTCGGAACCGGCGTCGTCAAGATCGTCCGGCAGAAGGCCAGCCTGATTGCGGCACGGGCCGGTCGGCCGGTGACCGTCTCTGCCGTCTCGGCGCGGACGCGCGACAAGGACCGTGGCGTCAACATCAACGCCTATGACTGGGAGGACGACCCCGTCGCGCTGGCCCGCCGCGACGACGTCGACGTTCTGGTCGAACTGATGGGCGGCAGTGACGGCCCCGCCAAGGCCGCCACCGAGGCCGCTATCGAGAACGGCAAGGACGTGGTGACCGCCAACAAGGCAATGCTGGCCCATCACGGGCAGGCATTGGCGGAAGCGGCCGAAACGGCCGGTGCCGCGCTCAGGTTCGAGGCGGCCGTCGCAGGTGGCATTCCGGTGGTCAAGGCGCTGACCGAGGCGCTGGCAGGCAACGACACTACCCGCGTGATGGGCGTGATGAACGGGACGTGCAACTACATCCTCACGCGGATGCAGTCCGCCGGCCTGCCCTATGACGACGTGTTCGAGGAGGCCAACCAGCTGGGATATCTCGAGGCGGACCCGACGCTCGACGTGGGCGGGATCGACGCGGGGCACAAGCTGTCGCTTCTGGCCGCCGCCGCCTTCGGCTGCCGCGTGAATTTCGACGCCGTCGAGCTCGAAGGCATCGAGCGGATCACGACCGCCGACATCCGCCATGCCGCCGACATGGGCTACCGCATCAAGCTGCTGGGCGTGGCGCAGATGACGGGCCGCGGGCTGGAACAGCGCATGTCGCCCTGCCTCGTGCCCGCCGACAGCCCCCTTGGCCAGCTGGAGGGCGGGACCAACATGGTCGTTCTGGAAGGCGACCAGGTGGAACAGATCGTCCTGCGCGGCCCCGGGGCGGGTGAGGGACCGACCGCCAGCGCCGTGATGGCCGACGTGATCGACATCGCGCGCGGCTGCCGTTTTTCGACCTTCGGCGTGCCCGCGCACTCGCTGCTGCACGCCACGCCTGCCAAGACCGCCACGCCCGCGCCCTATTACCTGCGCATGGCACTGGAGGACAAACCCGGCGCGCTGGCCAAGCTTGCCTCCGTGCTCGGCAATGCCGGCATCTCGATCGACCGGATGCGCCAGTACCGGCACGACGATGCCACGGCCCCGGTGCTGATCGTCACCCACAGGACCACGCGCGATGCGCTGGAACTGGCGCTCGGTGACATGGCCGGGCTCGACGTGGTGTCCGGCACGCCGGTCGCGCTGCGGATCGAATCCGTCTGAAACCGGCGGCAGGCCTTGTGCCGGCCCGGCGCCGGCGCTAATCCTGTCGACCGGATTCCGTTCGACCGATTTCCAGTATCCCCAAGGAGCTTTCATGTCAGATCCCGCCGATTTCGATGATGCCCTTCTGTCGCTCGGGCTGGCCCGGGTCGCCGAACAGGCCGCCTTGGCGTGTCGTCCGCTTGTCGGGCGCGGCGACGAAAAGGCCGCCGACCAGGCCGCCGTCAACGCGATGCGCGCCGAGCTCGGAAAACTTGACATCGCCGGCACCGTCGTCATCGGAGAGGGAGAGCGCGACGAGGCGCCGATGCTGTACATCGGCGAAGAGGTAGGCACCGGCACCGGCCCGGCGGTTGACATCGCGCTCGATCCGCTGGAGGGCACGACGATCACCGCCAAGGCGATGCCGAACGCGCTCACCGTCATCTCGATGGCGCCGCGCGGCACGATGCTGCACGCGCCGGATGTCTACATGGACAAGCTGGCGATAGGGCCGGGATACCCCGCCGACGTCGTCTCGCTCGATATGGGGCCCGGCGAACGGGTCGAGGCGCTGGCGCGCGCCCGCGGCTGCGCGCCGTCCGAGATCACGGTCTGCGTGCTGGAGCGACCGCGCCACCAGGACATGATCACCGAGCTGCGCGCAACCGGCGCGGCCATATACCTCATCGGCGACGGTGACATCGCGGGCGTCATGCACTGCACCGACCCCGAGGTCACGGGCATCGACATGTACATGGGGGCGGGCGGCGCGCCCGAGGGCGTGCTGGCCGCCGGCGCGCTCAAGGCCCTAGGCGGCCAGATCTGGGGCCGCCTGCTCTTTCGCAACGATGACGAAAGGACACGCGCCGACAACGCCGGGATCACCGATCTCGACCGGATCTACGCCCGCGACGACATGGTGCGCGGCGATGTCATCCTCGCGGCCACTGGCGTGACCAGCGGCTCGATCCTGTCGGGGCTCAGGCCGCGCGCCGATTTCATCGAGACCGAAACCCTGTTGCTGCGGTCCAAGACCGGCGAGCGCCGCCGGATGACCTGCCGCCACCCGGTCGCGTGACCGCCTATCTCGGCGTCGAAAGCTCGCTTACGGGGCGCCGCTGGATCGGCCCCGGACCGGATGCCGACCGGCTGGCCGAGGCCGTGGCGCAGGCCACCGCCCTGCCCCGCCCGGTCTGCCAGACCCTCGCCAGGCTGGGCGTGCCTGCCGAGCTGGCGTCGGGCTATCTCGACCCCAAGCTGCGCGACCTGCTGCCCGACCCGCGCAGCCTGCGCGACATGGAGAAGGCCGCGGCGCGGTTCCTCGAAGAGGTGGCGCGCGGCGGTCGGATCGCGGTCTTCGCCGACTACGACGTGGACGGCGGCGCATCGGCCGCCCTGCTGATCGACTGGCTCCGGCAGATGGGGCAAACGGCCACCCTCTACGTGCCGGACCGCATCGACGAGGGGTACGGGCCGAACCCGCCCGCGATGGCCGAGCTCGCCCGCGGGCACGATCTCGTCCTCTGCGTGGACTGCGGAACCCTCAGCCATGACGCGATCGCGGCGGCCAAGGGCGCCGATGTCGTGGTGCTCGACCATCACCTCGGCGGCGAAACCCTGCCCGATGCCGTGGCCGTGGTGAATCCCAACCGGCAGGACGAGACGGGCGATCTGGCCCATCTGTGCGCCGCGGCGGTTGTGTTCCTCATGCTGGTGGAGGCCGGCCGTCAACTGCGCGCGGCGGGCCGGCAGGGGCCCGACCTGATGCCGATGCTTGACCTCGTCGCGCTGGCAACGGTGGCGGACGTGGCGCCCCTCACCGGCGTGAACCGCGCCTTCGTGCGGGCGGGCCTACACGTGATGGCCGGCCGCACCCGCCCCGGGCTGGTGGCGCTGGCCGACGCGGCGCGGCTCGGCACCGCGCCCAACTCCTACCACCTCGGATACGTGCTTGGCCCGCGCGTGAACGCCGGCGGACGGGTGGGCCGGGCCGATCTGGGCGCCCGGCTCCTGGCCTGCGACGATGCGCAAGAGGCGGCGGCCATGGCAGACCGGCTGGAACAGTTCAACACCGAGCGGCGCGAGATCGAGACCGCGGTCCGCGATGCCGCCATGGAACAGGCCGAGGCCCGCGGGCTTGACGCCCCGCTGGTCTGGGCCGCCGGCGAGGGCTGGCACCCCGGCGTCGTGGGGATCGTCGCCAGCCGGCTGAAGGAAGCAACCAATCGCCCCGCGGTCGTGATCGGCCTCGACGGGGACGAGGGCAAAGGCTCGGGCCGCTCGGTGAGCGGAATAGATCTCGGACACGCCGTTCAGCGGCTGGCGGCCGAGGGGCTGCTGCTCAAGGGCGGCGGCCACCGCATGGCGGCCGGCCTGACCGTTGCGCGGAACGATCTCGAACCCGCGATGGAGCGCCTGTCGGAGCTTCTGGGACGGCAGGGCGCGGGCACGGCCGGACCGCGCGACCTCCGCCTCGACGGGTTGCTCATGCCCGGCGCCGCAACCCCGGAGCTGGTGGAAGAGATCGAGAAGGCCGGCCCCTACGGCGCCGGCGCCCCCGGCCCGCGCTATGCCTTTGCCGACATGCAGCTGCGGTTCGTCAAGCGCGTCGGGGCCAACCACCTCAAGCTGCGGTTCGGCGACGGCGCCGGGCCGGCGCTCGAGGCCATCGCCTTCGGCGCCTTCGACGGCCCGCTCGGCCCGGCGCTCGAGAACCATGGAGGCGCGCGGTTCCACCTCGCCGGCCGGATCGACATCAACAGCTGGGGCGGGCGCCAGACCGTGCAGCTGCGGCTGGAGGACGCCGCGCCGGCGGGGTGAAAAAGCGGCGCCGGACCGGCCCGAAATTTTGCAATTTGCCTCTTGCACCGGACACGGCTTTTGAATAGGAACCAGCCCACATTGCAGCGTGGCCCGTTCGTCTATCGGTTAGGACGCCAGGTTTTCAACCTGGAAAGAGGGGTTCGATTCCCCTACGGGCTGCCACTTCCCCATTGAGAGTGTTAGTTAGGTCCTTGCCAAAAAGGGTTTTACACTCGGCATGACCCGACATCAGTATCAACTGACCGCATTCTGATTCACATTCCGATGCACATTCTGATGCACAGGCACTTGCGCGGTCAGCCGGCTACGGGCATCGTCACGGCATGCCTATTCATCTCCGCGGGTCCACCTACTATCTTCGTCGCCGGGTGCCGAAACGCTATGCTTCGGTCGAGGACCGGACGATCGTCTACCTTTCCCTCAAGACCGACAGTCTCACCGAGGCCCGCCGCAAGGAAGAGGAGGTGTGGAACAACCTTGTCGCGCAATGGGAAGCCCTGCTGCGTGGCGACACCGATCTCGCGCGGGAACGATATGCGGCGGCCCGCGATCTGGCCCAGGCCCGGGGCTACGAGTTCCTGCCCGCCAAGAAGGTTGCCGAGCTGCCCCTTGCCGAGATCGTCGACCGGGTCGAGGCCGCGATGCGCCCCGATGGCAAGATCGACGACCGCAAGGGCCGCGCCTTTCTCGGGGCCGTCAAGGAGCCCGGGACCACCATTACCGAGTGCCTGGAAATCTTCTGGGAGCTGACCAAGGACGAGGCGGCGACCAGGAGCCCCAACCAGCGCCGGGTCTGGGCCAACAACTTCAAGCGGGCCATCAAGTCATTCGTCGAAGTGATTGGCGACATCGAGATCGAACGGCTTTCGGCAGATCACATGATGGAACTACGGGAATGGTATTCGGGCCGAATCGAGCGCGACGAGATCAAGGCGGAGACTGCCAACAAGCAAATCATGTTCTTCGGAACGGTCCTGCGCCGGGTGAACAAGATGCGCATGATGGGGCTCGACCTTCCCTTGAGCGGCTGGGGCTTCAAGGCGCAGGGCGACGCGGTGCGCCAGCCTTTCAGCACCGAGTGGATCAAGCGGGTGCTGGTGGAAGGTGACAATCTGCGCGGGCTGAACGACCAGGCGCGGGGTATCGTGCTGCTCATGGTCAATACCGGGCTGCGTCCCTCGGAAGCGGCGGGGTTGCAGGCGGAAGACATTCACCTCGACCATTCGGTGCCCCATATCGAGGTGCGCCCGCAAACCGAGGGAGAGGAACGCCGCGCACTCAAGACGCGCAATGCACGCCGCGTCATTCCCCTCGCCGGTATCTCGCTGGAGGCAATGCGCGCCTTTCCTGGCGGCTTTCCGTGCTATTATGACAAGCCGGGGCTGAGTCAGACGGTGAACAAATACCTGCGCGAGAACGGGCTGATGGAGACGCCGCAGCACACGCTTTACTGCCTGCGGCATTCCTTCGAGGACAGGATGCTGGAGGCGGGCATCGACGAGCGCCTGCGCCGGGATTTCCTTGGGCACGCACTCGAGCGCGAGCGATATGGTTCGGGTGGCGATTTGCGGTTCCGACAAGCACAGATTCAGCGGGTTGCGCTCTGAGGTATCCCCGCGGGTGCGGGGGAGCCTTGAAATGACGATAGAGCTGCTGCCCGATCGTGGGTCTATCCCCGCGGGTGCGGGGGAGCCTCCCCGGCCATCGCGCGGCATGATGCGCCCTAGGTTGCGTCTTCATTTAGGGGATTCCCAAATCGGATGAGGTTTGATTCAAGATCGAAAACGGAGGCGATCTTGAGCAGACGAACCCTGACCGATGC
>NZ_JBISDG010000025.1:0-50951 GCF_044472985.1 Roseovarius salis
GCGGTGGGGGCCCACCCCCGCCCCCCGCCCCCCCCCCCCCCCGGGGCCCCCCCCCCGCCCCCCCCCCCCCCCCCCCCCCCCCCCCAGCGCCGCGACCTCGTTGACGAAGTCGCGGGTGGCGCCCACGCCGATGGGCACGGTCCGGGTGAAGGGCAGCCCGAGATCGCGCTCCATCCAGCGGCAGGCGGATTCCCCCGTTTCGGGATACATCAGAACATTGAAATGCGCCGCCCCGAGCCGTGTCAGGTCGTCGGGCGTGGCGCCGTAGGGCGCGCAGACATTGACCGCGATGCCCATCTCCTCCAGCAGCGCGCTGACCTCGGTGATGTCGTCGCGGTGGCGGAAGCCGAGCGCCGTCGCCCCGATCAGGTTGCAACTGACATGCGCAGTCTTTTCCACCGGCCGGGCCAGCGCGCGCGTGACCTGGAAGAACGTCTCGTCGGCGCCGAAATTCTCCTTGCGCTGGTAGCTGGGCAGCTCCAGCGGGATGACGGGGATGGGCATGCCCATGGTCTCGGCCATGCCGCCGGGGTCGTCCTGGATGAGCTCTGCCGTGCAGGAGGCGCCCACGATCATCGCCTGCGGCGCGAACCGCTCATAGGCGGTTTCGCAGGCGGTCTTGAACAGGTTGGCGGTATCGCTGCCCAGGTCGCGCGCCTGGAATGTCGTGTAGGTAACCGGCGGGCGGTGGTTGCGCCGCTCGATCATGGTGAAAAGCAGATCGGCGTAGGTGTCGCCCTGCGGGGCGTGCAGCACGTAATGCAGCCCCTTCATTGCCGTGGCCACGCGCAGGGCGCCCACATGCGGCGGCCCCTCGTATGTCCAGACGCTGAGCTTCATTCCGCCGGCTCCAGCTTGAGCGCGTCGCGCCGGTGGACAGGGCGCGAGAACAGGCCGGCCAGATCGCCTGCCTGTTCGTAGAAATGCACCGGGGTGAACACCAGTTCGATCGCCCACTTCGTCGTCAGCCCCTCCGCCTCCAGCGGGTTGGCAAGGCCGAGACCACACACCGTCAGGTCGGGCCGGGCGGCGCGGCAGCGGTCGAGCTGAAGGTCGACATCCTGTCCCTCGGCCAGCGTGGGGCCTTGTCCGAGCAGGTCCATGTCCGGGCCCACGACCGATTTATGGATGTAGGGGGCGCCGACCTCGACCGCCTCCATGCCGCATTCGCGGGTCAGGAAGCGGGCGAGTGGGATTTCCAACTGGCTGTCGGGGAAAAAGAACACGGACTTGCCCGAAAGCGTCTCGGCCGCACGGGCCAGCGCCTTGCGGGCACGCGCGCGGGGCGCGCCGGTGACGGCGTCGAAACGCGCCTGATCGACGCCGAATTCCCGCGCCACGGCGGCAAGCCACGCGGTGGTGCCCTCCTCGCCAAACGGGAAAGGCGCGGGCAGGTGACGCGCCCCGCGCCGTTCAAGGGCGGCATGGGTGCCCCCCAGGAACGGCTGGGTGAGGGCGAAGACGGTATTGGGGCCCACGGCCAGGCCGCTGTCGGCATGGCGCGCGGGCAGGACCGCGACATCGTCGATCCCCATCTTGCCCAGCAGGTCGAGCGCCTGGTCTTCCACCACGTCGGGCAGGGCCCCCACGAGCAGAAGCTGGCGCCTGGATGTCTCGGGCAGGACCGGCACCATGGAGGCGAGGCAGGCGTCCTCGCCCTCGGTGAAGGTGGTCTCGATCCCCGAGCCGGAATAGTTCAATACCCGCACCTTGGGCGCGTGGCGCGCGGTCAGCCGCTCGGCGGCGCGGGACAGGTCGAGCTTGATGACCTCGGAGGGGCAGGAGCCCACGAGGAAAAGCTGGCGGATGTCCGAGCGGCGCGCCAGCAGGCGGTCGACCTCGCGCTCCAGCTCTTCCTGTGCGTCCGCAAGGCCGGCGAGATCGGTCTCCTCCAGTATCGCGGTGCCGAAGCGCGGCTCGGCGAAGATCATGACGCCGGCGGCCGATTGCAGCAGGTGCGCGCAGGTCCGCGAGCCCACCACGAGGAAGAACGCGTCCTGCATCTTGCGGTGCAGCCAGATGATTCCGGTCAGGCCGCAGAATACCTCGTGCTGTCCGCGCTCCTTGAGAACGGGGGCGTTGCGGCATCCGGCCGCGGGGGGTGGCGGTGTCTGGTGGGTCATGCGGCGGCCTCCATCTGCAGGCGTGCGGCGCGCAACTTGAGCAGGAACTGCCCGGCGTTGACGACGTAGGCGGCATAGGCTGCGAGCGCGACGATCATCAGCCCCGCCGGCGCGAGCGCGTCGGTGAACAGCGCCCAGACATAGGCGGTGTGCAGTGCGATCACGGCAAAGCTGAACACGTCCTCCCAGAAGAAGGCGGGTGCGAAAAGCCACTGTCCGAAAACGATCTTTTCCCAGATCGCGCCGGTGACCATGATGACGTAGAGAAAGCCCGTCTTGACGAGGATGGACAGCGTGGCCCCGGCATAGCCCTCGCCGGTGGCCAAGAAGCGCAGCACGAGCCCGAGCGACACCAGGAAGACGACGAACTGTGCCGGCGCGAGAACGCCCTGCACCGTCGTCCAGACGGTTGCATCACGGCGCACGCGCTGTTCGTTGGTGTAGAGCGCGGCTCCTTCGGGCTTCTGACCAGTTTGCGCTGCCACTTTCCCCTCGCAGGCCGGTTTCGTTGGTCTGATGCTACGGATTCGCAGGCAAAAGTGTCAACTAAAATTTACACACATTCGCACTTCGATATGTCAGTCGAAACGGACCTCGCGATGTGCTCCCGTCCGGCGCCGAGTGCATGGAGTGCTTTTGGCTCAGCCATGCTGGGCTTTGAAATTGTGCGGAGGAAACAGGCTCATGCGGACTTTGCCTCGCTCGCGGTGTCAACAAAGTTTGACATTTGCCCGGGCTGCGCGCAGACTTAGATCATCGGAGCAGTGTTCAAGTGGCGGGGACAGCGCCATGACCGATCCGAACGGAGAGGGGGGAATGAACCAGTATCCGAGAAAGACACGCAACCCAGTGCCACCGCTGACGCCGCCGCGAGACGATGGCGGGCTTAAGGTTCTCGTGGAATCGGCGCTGCGGCGCGTCGCCTCCAAGACCCGGCAAACGCGTCCGGAGACGCGCGCAGACTGGATCGACAGTATTTGCGTCCGTCTCATGGAAGAGTCCGATGCCGGCGCTCAGGCGCTTGTGCCCGACCTGATCGCGAACGGCTTCTGCGCCGAGGAAATCTACCAGTCCCTCATCCCCGACGCCGCGAGGCGGCTGGGCGACATGTGGCTGCGGGACGAGGCGGGATTCGTCGATGTGACGGTTGCGGCCTCGCGGTTGCAGGCGCTGTTGCGCGAGGCCGGCGAGGGCGCGGGCAACACCGCGCCGGGGCAGGCGATCCCCATGGGGCAGGCCGTGCTCATGGTCGTTCCCGACTTCGAGAGGCACACCCTTGGGGCGTTCGTTGCCGCCGACCAGTTCCGGCGTCACGGCATATGGGTTCACATGGCGATCGGCCTGAAACCGCAAGAAGTTGCCGAAATGGTGGCCGGCGGGCGCTTTTCCATGGTGGCCGTGACCGTTTCGATGGCGAAATCGCTTGAAAAGCTGGCGCATCTCATACAAGTAATCCGTGACGGAACGGCCCAATGCCCTCCTGTCGTGCTGGGCGGGTCGGTCGTGACAGAGGTGGCCGGCATTGAGAGGCGTACAGGGGCCGACCACGCGGCGAAATCTGTGCGTGAGGCCATAGAAAGGTCGGGTCTCGTTTCTGTGGCCGAGACGCTGCTCGTAGACTCTTCCTTTGGCGGGTGAAAGGGCGGCGCAACGGGTGGGTAAGGAGACGACGTGACCAAGCAGGAGCGGACATCGGAACGACTGCGCGCTGGTGTCCTGCCGGAACCCGATCACGTGGATCAGTTGATCGAGCAATCCGCCGACCTTGCTGTCGTGGTTGACGGTGATGGTGTCGTCACCGGTATCTCCGTCAACGCCGAGTGCCCGTCTCTGGGGCGGCTTGATCACTGGGTGGGCCGGTTGTTCTCGGACTTCCTGACAGAAGAATGCAAGTCCAAGTTCTCCGACCGTGTCGCACTGATGAAGGCGGATCCCGACTTCGTGCCGCGGCCGCTGGAGCTGAACCATACCGACAACGCGAAATGGGAATTCCCCGTCCGGTACACGCTGCACCGTGTCAGCAAGGGCGATGAGCTGTTGCTGCTTGGCCGCGACATGCAGCCGGTTGCAGAAGTCCAGCAACGGCTCGTGCAGGAGCAGATGGCCCGCGAACGCGACCGTCAGAAGCTGCGCGGCGCGGAAACCTGTTTCCGCATGGTGCTGGAAGCGTCGGAGACGCCGATTGCTCTGGTCGATCCGGATACGGGGCGTATCAACGAGTTGAACCGGGCTGCAGCGGATCTGCTGGGCGGGCGCCCGGATCTTCTGGTTGGCAGTGCATTTGCCCAGGCCTTCGAGGGACGCCGGCGGTCGGAGTTCATGGACGCCGTGACCGCGGCGGCGAATGCCGACGAGAAGAAGGGCGTCGAGGTCGTGTCACGCCGCAACGGTCGGGTAATCACGCTGTGCCCGGGCTTCTTCCGGGCCTCGGGGGAATTGATGCTGCTGTGCCGCATGGTGGCCGTCAAGGAAGACGAGGCAGACGGCCCCGAGGTGTCGCAGATGCTGTCCGCGCTTTTCTCGGCCACCTCGGACGCGATTGTCGTGACCGACAACGCGGGCACGATTCGCGAAGCGAACGAGGGGTTTCTCGTCATGTCCGACGCGGCGCAGCTGCGTGATGTGCGTGGCCGGTCGATGGCGGATTTCCTGTCGCGAGGGAGCGTTGACCTCAAGCTCATACTTGATGGCGCGTTCAAGCATGGCCGGATGCGCAACTACTCGGCACAGGTCCGAAGCGTCGTCGGAACGCGCCTGCAGGTCGACATATCGGCCGCGCATCTGCGTCAGCGGGGCGTCGATCTCGGGGTTGGCCTGATCATTCGCGATGCGTCGCCCGCCGAGGCGGTTCAGCGCGAGGACATGCCGGCCATGGTCAGCGATGACGCGATGCAGAGCGTCATGGAGCTGGTTGGAACGGCGTCGCTGAAGGAGCTGGTGTCGGCGACCTCCGACGTGATCGAGAAGATGTGCATCGAGACGGCGGTGGAGATGACCGGCAACAACCGTGTCGCGGCGGCCGAGATGCTGGGGCTGTCGCGGCAGAGCCTTTACGTCAAGCTGCGCAAGCACGGGCTGCTCAAGTCCGGCAGCGACCAGGAGTAACGCCCCGCGCCCCGCCGCGCGTCGGAAGGCCAACAAAATCCTTTAACGGAATCGCATTGTATAGTTTAATTGACACCATGAGTGTCAGTCTAAACTTGCAATCTGCCCGCCGGCTGCCGCGTCCGCGCGCCCTGCTGACCCTGATCAAGCCGATCACGTGGTTTCCGCCGATATGGGCCTATGCCTGCGGCGCCGTCTCTTCGGGCGTTCCGCTGATGCAGGCCCCGTGGTTGGTGCTGACGGGCATGGTCCTTGCCGGTCCGGTTGTCTGCGGGATGAGCCAGGCGGCCAACGATTGGTGCGACCGGCATGTGGACGCGATCAATGAACCGGGCCGTCCGATTCCCTCGGGCCAGATCCCCGGCCGGTGGGGCCTGTGGGTCGCGCTGGCGATGAGCGCGCTGGCCCTTGGTCTCGGCACGCTGCTCGGGCCCTGGGGGTTTGGCGCCACGGTGATCGGTGTGCTGGCCGCGTGGGCCTACTCGGCCGAGCCCGTCCGCCTCAAGCGGTCCGGGGTCTGGGGGCCCGGGCTGGTCGGGCTGTGTTACGAGGGGCTGCCATGGGTCACCGGCGCAGCCGTGCTGTCAGCCGGGGCTCCGGCCCTGCCGATCCTTACGGTGGCGCTTCTCTATGCGCTGGGGGCGCACGGCATCATGACCCTCAATGATTTCAAGGCTCTCGAAGGCGACCGGCAGACCGGGGTGAACTCGCTGCCGGTGACGCTCGGACCCGAGCGGGCGGCGCGCGTTGCCTGCTGGGTGATGGTCCTGCCGCAATTGGGAGTGATCGGGCTGCTGGCGGTCTGGGGCAAGCCGTGGTTCGCGCTTGCCATCGCCGGGCTGCTGCTGGCGCAGTTGTGGGCGATGCGCGTGCTGCTGAGCGACCCCGAGGGCCGCGCACCGTGGTACAACGGCACCGGGGTGATGCTCTATGTCAGCGGCATGATGGTCGCCGCTTTCGCCCTTCGCGGCATGGGGGGGATGTGATGACCCTGAGCTGGGTGGCCATCGCCCGTCTCGGGCTGGTGCAGATGTGCCTCGGGGCCGTGGTGGTCCTGACAACATCGACGCTGAACCGGCTGATGGTGGTCGAGCACGCGCTGCCCGCCGTGCTGCCGGGGCTGCTGGTGGCGCTGCACTACGGGATACAGATCACGCGGCCCAGCTGGGGGTTCCTGTCGGACACGGGCGGGCGCCGAACCGCGTGGATCGTCGGCGGTATGGCGGTGCTGGCGCTTGGCGCCTTCGGGGCAGCGGCGGGCGTGGTGTTGTTCGCGGCGAGTTTCGGATGGGCGCTGGCGCTGTCGATCCTGTCCTACGCGCTCATCGGGCTGGGCGTCGGCGCCTCGGGGACGTCCCTGCTGGCGCTGCTGGCCACTGCGACCGAGCCGCGCCGCCGCGCCGCGGCCGCCACCATCACGTGGCTGATGATGATCGCGGGCATCGCCCTGACGGCCGGCACGGTCGGCGCCTTCCTCGACCCCTACAGCCCGCAGCTGCTGCTCAGGATCGTGGGCGTCGTCACCTGCGGCGCGGTCTTGTTGACGGGCCTTGCCGTCTGGGGGGTCGAGCGGCGCGTGCGGGCCGCACCGCGCGAGAGCGAGGAGACGCGCTTCCTCGACGGTCTGCGCGAGGTCTGGGCCGAACCGGCCGCCCGGAATTTCACGATATTCGTGTTCCTGTCGATGACCGCCTATTTCATGCAGGAGCTTATACTGGAGCCTTATGCCGGTCTTGTCTTCGGATTCACGCCGGGGCAGTCCACCCAGCTTTCCGGTGCACAAAATGGTGGCGTGTTCCTTGGCATGTTGACCGTGGGTGTCGCGGCGACCGGGCTCAGGTTCGGCAGCCTGCGCGGCTGGGTGGTCGCGGGGTGTTTCGGCTCGGCGGCGAGCCTGGGCTTGGTTGCGGCGCTCGGATCGCTCGTGGTGCCGGTCATGCTCATGCCCGCGGTCGTGTCGCTTGGGTTCTTCAACGGCATGTTCGCCGTGGCTGCCATAGGGTCCATGATGGCGTTGGCCGGTCAGGGGCGCGGTGCGCGCGAGGGTACGCGCATGGGGCTCTGGGGCGCGGCGCAGGCCCTTGCGGCCGGTTTCGGCGGGCTGCTCGGTGCAGCCGCGGCCGACCTGATGCGTGCCGTCGCGGCAAGCGACGCGGCGGCGTTCGGCACGGTCTTTCTGGCAGAGGCCGGTTTGTTCGTGGTGGCGGCGCTCATGGCGCTGAAGGTGATCGATCATGCGCGCGGCCATACGACCGCGCTGATTCCGGGAGAATGACAATGTATGATGTCGTCGTTGTCGGTGGCGGCCCCGCGGGGGCCACGGCCGCCGAGGATCTGGCAAGGTCCGGTGCGCAGGTCGCGCTGCTGGACAAGGCGGGGCGGATCAAGCCCTGCGGCGGCGCGATCCCGCCGCGGCTGATCGAGGAATTCGCCATCCCCGACGACATGCTGGTGGCCCGGATCAAGACCGCGCGCATGATCTCGCCCACCGGGCGGCACGTGGACATTCCCATCGAGAACGGGTTCGTCGGCATGGTCGACCGAGAGGATTTCGACGAGTTCCTGCGCGACCGCGCGCGGCAGGCCGGGGCGGATCGCGCCACCGGCACCTATCGCCGGATCGAGCGCGACGACGAGGGCACGCACGTGGTCTACCGCGACAGGGCCAGCGGCGCAGAGCGGCGGCTGACGGCGCGGCTGGTCATCGGGGCCGATGGTGCCCGCTCGGGCGTGGCGCGCGACGAGGTGCCCGGCGGCGACAGCATTCCTTACGTGATCGCCTATCACGAGATCATCGAGGCGCCGGGCGCGGTTGGCGCTTACCATCCAGACCGGTGCGACGTTGTATATGACGGACGTATCTCGCCCGACTTCTATGGCTGGGTCTTTCCGCACGGCAAGTCGGCCAGTGTCGGCATGGGGTCGATGGTGCACGGGGTGGACCTCAAGCAGGCCACGGCGGATCTGCGGGTGGCCAGCGGGCTGGCCGATTGTCCCACGATCCGGCGCGAGGGGGCGCCGATCCCGCTCAAGCCGATGGAAAGGTGGGACAACGGCCGCGACGTCGTGCTGGCGGGGGATGCTGCCGGCGTGGTGGCGCCGTCATCCGGGGAAGGCATCTATTACGCGATGACGGGCGGACGCGTGGCGGCCGCGGCGGCGATGGCGTGCCTTGCCTCTGGGCGCGTGCGCGATCTCGGGCTGGCGCGCAGGCTGTTCATGCGCGAACACAAGACCGTGTTCCGGGTGCTGGCCTCGATGCAGAATGCCTATTACAAGTCGGATGAGCGGCGGGAGCGGTTCGTCTCGCTGTGTCATGACATCGACGTGCAGCGCCTGACATTCGAGGCCTACATGAACAAGAAACTCGTCCGCGCGCGCCCGATGGCGCATCTCAGGATCGGGCTCAAGAACCTTGCCCATCTCGCGCGGCTGGTGCCGGCGGCATATACATGAGAGACATGATACCGACATGGGTTGATGGCGATCTGGTCGCCGTCGAGAAGCTGGAGGCGCACCGCCGCGGCCTGTTGCACAAGGCCGTGTCGGTGTTCGTGTTGTGCGGAACGGAGGTGCTGATCCAGCGCCGGGCGCGGGGCAAGTACCATACGCCGGGGTTGTGGGCGAACACCTGCTGCACCCACCCCCATTGGGGCGAAGCGCCGGATGCCTGCGCGCGCCGCCGCCTTGAGGAGGAGCTGGGACTGTCCGGCCTGCCACTGGAACACCGCGACAGGGTGACCTACCGCGCCGATGTGGGCGGCGGGCTGATCGAGCACGAATCCGTCGATATCTTCGTTTCGCGTGTCGAAGAGCGTATCAGGCCCGCGCCCAACCCCTCGGAAGTGATGGCGACGGAATGGGTCGACATGGCCGAGCTCGCGGCCTCCACCCGCCGCGCGCCGGAGGTCTATACCCCGTGGCTGCGAATCTACATGGACCGCCACGCCGAGCAGATATTCGCCTGAGCGCCGGATTTCCCGCCCGCATCCGGGCGCGGTTGATCTGTGTCAATTCATTGCCTCTCGTCATGTGTCAACTTTAACTTACACATGGGAGGCAAAACATGCGACTGGTCCTCATTCACCCGAATTACCATTCCGGCGGCGCGGAAATCGCGGGAAATTGGCCGCCGGCCTGGGTGGCCTATCTTGCCGGTCCGTTAAAGGCCGCGGGGTATACCGACATCCATTTCATCGACGCGATGACCCACGATATCGGCGAGGATGAGCTTCGCGCGCGGGTTGCCGCGCTCAAGCCGGATATCGTGGGCGCAACGGCGATCACGCCCTCGATCTACCGTGCCGAGCGCGCGCTGGAAATCGCGAAAGAGGCCGCGCCAGAGGCCGTTACGGTTCTGGGCGGGGTGCACGCGACCTTCATGTTCAAGCAGGTTCTCAGCGAGGCGCCGCACATCGACGCCATCGTGCGCGGCGAGGGCGAGGAGGTGTTCCTCGATTTCGTGCGCGCGGTCGAGGACGGGCGCTGGCGGACCGACCGCAAGCGCATCAAGGGCATCGCCTACACCGACGGCACCGAGATCGTCGCCACCCCGGCTGCCCCCACGGTCAAGAACCTCGACGGGATCATGCCTGATTGGTCGATCCTCGACTGGGAAAAGTACATCTACATACCCCTCAATACCCGGCTGGCCATTCCCAGCCTTGCACGGGGCTGCCCGTTCACCTGTTCCTTCTGCTCGCAGTGGAAGTTCTGGCGTGACTACCGCGTGCGCGACCCCAAGGCGGTCGTGGACGAGATCGAGGATCTGGTGGATAACCACGGTGTCGGGTTTTTCATTCTCGCCGACGAGGAACCCACGATCAATCGCCGCAAGTTCACCGAGTTCTGCGAGGAGCTGATCGCCCGCGGCCTGCCCGACAGGGTGAAGTGGGGGATCAACACGCGCGTCACGGATATCCAGCGCGACATGGACCAACTGCACCTGTGGCGCCGCGCCGGGCTGGTGCATATCAGCCTCGGCACCGAGGCGGCCGCGCAGATGAAGCTGGACCTGTTCAACAAGGAAACCAAGGTCGAGCAGAACAAGGAGGCGATCCGCCTTCTGCGCGAGGCCGACATCTTCACCGAGGCGCAGTTCATCGTCGGGCTGGAGAACGAGACCGAGGAGACGCTGGAAGAGACCTACCGCTTCGCCCGCGACTGGAACCCCGACCTCGCCAACTGGACCATGTACACGCCGTGGCCGTTCACGCCGCTTTTCCAGGAGCTGCGCGACCAGGTCGAGGTGTTCGATTTCGAGAAGTACAACTTCGTCACGCCCATAATGAAGCCGGACGCGATGGACCGCGCCACCCTGCTGGACAGGGTGATGCACAACTACCGTCGCTTCTACATGATCAAGGCGCTGTTCCATTATCCTTGGCGCGGCCGCGGCTTCCGCCGGAAATACCTGCTGGGTTGCCTGAAGGCCTTTGCCAAGGCGGGATTCGCGCGCACGTTCTACGATCTGGGCAAGGTCGGTTACTGGGGGCCGCAATCCAAGGAAAAGGTCGATTTCCAGTTCGATGACACGCGCCAGATCGCCGAGGCGCAGATGGCCGACTGGGAGGCGATGGCCGACCGCAAGCGCAAGGCCGAGGAGCGCAAGGCCAGCGTCCGGGCGCAGGTCAAGGCGCGCAAGGCCGAACTCGCCGCATCCGGGGACGCGGGCGGTGGTGATCGCGCACCGGCGCACACCCCGGCAGAGTAACCCCATGCCGGACAGCGCCGATCCGGTCCACGTGGTGGGGCCGAACGCGATCCTGCAAATGGCCGCCGCGCTGTGCGCCGAGGGGGGCGAGACGTTGGCGCGCGAGGTGTTCGGCCGTGCCGGGATTGCCCCGATGCTTGACGTGCCGCCTGCGTCCATGGTCGCGGAGTCGGACGCGGCGCGGCTGCACCGCGCGGTGGCCGCCACGCTGGAGCCCGAACGGGCCGCGGCGGTGGCGCGGGAAAGCGGCCGCCTGACCGGTGAGTATATCCTTGCCCACCGTATCCCCGCCGGCGCAAGACGGATGCTGCGCGCGTTGCCCGCCGCGGTGTCCGGGCCGATGCTGCTGACAGCCATTCGGCGTCACGCCTGGACCTTTGCCGGCTCGGGCCGGGTCACCACGGGCAAGCGGCCGATGATGCTGGGCATCGCGGCGAATCCGCTGGCGACACCGGGGTGCCCGTGGCACCGCGCCGTGCTGCAGACACTGTTCCGCAGCCTCGTGGCCGGCGACATGACCGTGGAGGAAGCAGGCTGTTGCGCGCGGGGTGCCGCCGCTTGCCGGTTTTTCATGCGCCGTGGTTGAAACGGCCCGGCGTCAACCGGCCAGCAGCTCCGCCAGCAAGGGGTTGGGAAAGCGCCGGGCGCGCGTGACGGCAAGGAAGTTTTCCACGATCCCCTCCAGCTGTGCCGCCTCGACCAGGCGGCCCGAGTCAAGCTCGTCCCTGGCGACAATCGGCGGGATGACGGCCAGCCCCGCGTTTTCGCGCACCAGCAGGCGCAGCATCGCCATGTCATCGGCCTCGGCCGCGATGGCCGGCACGATTCCCGTCCGGTCCAGATAGGCGTCGAAGGCCGCGCGCAGCGCGCTGTCTTGCGCCGGCAGGATCAGCGGCTCCTCCGACAGCAACGCGTCCACGTCCCGCGTACCCGTGCCGACGCGACCGGGCGTTCCTATGAGGCTTACGCGCTGCTCGGAAATGTGATGGACGCGCCACGGGCTCGCGGCATCCCGGGCGGGCGCGAGATTCGTCAGAACCACATCGAGTGCGAGGGATTCCAGGCCGCGCAGCAGCGCGGCCTGGTTTCCCGACCGCAGCACGACCTCGGTATCGGTCCGGCCGATGAGGGGATGCAGGAACTGCATCTGGAAATTGCGTGACAAGGTCGCGAGGGCCCCCACCCGCAGCACCCGCCGTGTGCGGCCGGTGTCACGCAGCGTCGCGGTCAGGTCCTCGGCGGTGCGAAAGATCGCCTCGGCATGGTCGAGTGCGATCCGCCCCGCCTCCGTCAGGACGAGCCCGCGGCCGCGGCGCTCGAACAGGTCGTGGCCGAGCGTTGCCTCCAGGGTCTTGATCTGGCTGGAAAGGGCCGATTGGGACAGGTTCAGCTGACGCGCCGCGCCGGTGAGCGTGCCCTCTGCCGCCACGGCCCGGAAAAGGCGTAAGTGATGAAGGTTCAGCAAGGCCAATGTTCTATTTAATAGAATGATTATGCGCAAAATATGTAATTTTATAAAACATTGTCAAGCGATATCTCCTCCTTCGACAGTATCCAAGGAGTTCGGCCATGATATCTTTACCCCCATTGATCCTTATCGGACCGATCGTTCTGATCGTAGCGGCCGTTTTCGCCGCGGCACGGCCCGGGCGGCGCCCCGGTTCGGTCCCGCAGGTGGCGGAGACTGCGGCGCTTATCGCGCTTGCCACGGCGGTGGCGGGCGTCGTGCAGTTTCAGGTGCTCGGGGCCGCGACCGTTTCAACGGGGGGCACTGCGGCCCTGTTGGCGCTCCGGCTCGACGCGATCAGCGCGACGATGACGCTGCTCGTGGCGTTCGTCGGGTGGATCGTCGTGCGCTACTCGCGCAGTTACCTTGACGGCGAGCGGCGCGAGGGCGCGTTCCACGGGCTCATGCTGGCCACCTTGGCGGCAGTGCTGCTTCTCGTGCAGGCGGGCAGTCTTGCCGTTCTGGCGGCGGCGTTCGTCGCGGTCGGGCTCGGGCTGCGGCGCTTGTTGCTGTTCTATCCCGACCGGGCCGAGGCCCGGCGCGCGGCTGCCAAGTTCTCGCTCGTCTGGGGTGCTGGCGACGCCGCGCTCATCGCCGCCGCCGTGCTGCTCTGGGCGGGATTCGGTACTTCCGATATTGGTGCGCTGACGCAGGCCGCCGCCGAGGGCCTGCCGGTGCAGGCCAAGATCGCGGCGGGCCTGCTGGTGCTGGCCGCCGGGCTCAAGACCGCGGCCTTCCCCCTGCATGGATGGCTGACCGAGGTGATGGAGGCGCCCACGCCGGTTTCCGCGCTGCTCCACGCCGGGATCATCAACGGGGGCGGCGTGCTGCTGATCCGGCTGGCCGAGGTCGTCCAGGCGAGCACCGCGGCGATGGCGGCGCTGGTCATGCTGGGCGGGCTGACGGCCCTGTTCGGCGCGGTCGTCATGCTCACGCAGAGCGCGGTCAAGACCGCGCTGGCATGGTCCACGATCAGCCAGATGGGCTTCATGCTGCTGCAATGCGGGCTCGGGCTTTGGCCGCTGGCCTTGCTGCACATCGTGGCGCATTCGCTCTACAAGGCGCACGCCTTTCTCGGCTCCGGCACTGCCATCCGCGCCGTGGCGCAAGTGCACCGGCCGGGCCCTGTCGCGGTGCCGGGGTTCGGCGCCGTTGCACGGTCGTTCGCGCTCGCGATCGCGCTCTATGCCGTGGTGGCGGTGGGCTTCGGCGTGATCGCGGGGCCGAAATCGGCACAGGCGGTGGCGCTCGGCGCGATCCTGATCTTCGGGGTTGCCTACCTCGTCGCGCAAGGGCTTGCCGATACCGCGCCGCGGGCGCTGACGCAGCGCACCGCAGCCGCATCGCTGGCCGCCGCGGTGGCCTATTTCGGTTTCCACAAGATGGCCGGCCTGCTCTGGGGGACGCATCTGCCCGGGGCGCCCGTGCCCGGCGCGCTGGAGTGGGCACTGATCCTTCTGGCGTTGATCTCTTTCGGCCTCGTGGCCGTCGCGCAGGCGCTGTTCCCGATGTGGGCGCATCACCCCTCCACGGCGGGGCTGCGGGTGCATCTTGCCAACGGGCTTTACCTCAACGCGGTGCTCGACCGGCTGACCGGCGGGTTGCAGACCGCCAAAACAGATTAATAACAAGGAGATAAAACGATGTTTCTCAAGCATGCACAGATCGCTCCCGCCCGGGTCACCGACCTGCTCGAAGCTGCCGAATCCGCGGCCCGCGCCATCCCCCCCGCCTTTCCGCTCGATGCCACCGTCGCGGTCAACCCGTTTCTCGGCCAGACCGGCGAGACGCTGGAGACCGCGGCCGGCAGGCTGGCGCGGGTGGCGGGGGAGCGACTGACGCGCGCCCGTGCCGATTACGCGGCGGACGTGGCGGCCGGACGGATCACGGATGACGACCTTGCCGCCGCGCTGCTGGCCTCGGACTCGCCGTTCAAGCCCGACGACCTGGCCATGCTCAAGGCCAAGCTGCATGTCGAGAGCCCGGCGCCGGAGGCGTTGCCAACCGTGGCCGACCTGGCCGCGCGGGTGACGGGCACCGACTGGCCCGCCGTGATCGCGCGCAGCTTCGGGCTTTGGGCCGGGGGCCATTTCGACCGCGGGCAGGCGTTGTGGACCCCCGCGCCGGGGCGGCCGGCCTTTGCGGCATGGCGCGAATGGGCCACTCACGACCTGACGCCCGAGATTGCCGGGCTTTCCGGTTTCTGCGCGCACGTCGCGGCGGCGCCCGACACCTCGGAGCGCGCCGTGCTGCGCGCGGCCGAACGGCTCGGACTGGTCGAGGAGGCGGCCGAAACCGCGTTCCACAGGCTTCTCATGGATCTCGGGGGATGGGCGCAGCACGCGCGCTGGCTGCTGTGGCAGGCCGAAATGGCCGATGACACCGACCACACGATCACCGACTTGCTGGCGATACGCCTGATCTGGGAAGAGGCGATCCTCGCCCGGTTCCCACAGGTGGCCGAGGACTGGCAAGAGACCGTCAGGCGCCACGCCGTGCCCGTCTCCCCGACGCCGGAGCAGGCGCTGGACGCCATCCTGCAGGATGCGGCCGAGCGCGCCCATCAACGCCGGCTGGCGCAGGCGCTGAAACCGGTCGCGGCGCGGCCCGAACGGCCAGCCCTGCAGGCGGCTTTCTGCATCGACGTGCGCTCCGAGGTGTTCCGCCGGGCGCTGGAATCGCAGGATGCGGGCATCGAGACCATCGGCTTCGCCGGGTTCTTCGGCTTGCCGGTGGCCCACAAGCCGCACGGCACCGACGAGGTGCAGGCGCACCTGCCCGTGCTGCTCAAGCCGGCCCTGTCGTCATGCAGCCACGCCGAGCCCGAGACAGAGACCGCGGCGCGGATCGGGGCGCGTGCCGCGCGGGCATGGGGACGGTTCCGGCAGGCGGCGGTTTCGTCCTTCGCCTTCGTCGAGGCGGCAGGGCCGGCCTATGCCTGGAAACTGGTGAAGGACGCGCTTGGCCGGGGAGGCAAGGGGGCGGCGCCCGATCCGTCACCGCGGCTGGTGGATGACCTGACCGCCGCGCAAAAGGCCGAGACGGCGGCGGCGGTGTTGAAGGCGATGAGCCTGACGGGCGGGCATGCCCGCACCGTGCTGCTGCTCGGACATGGTGCGCAGGTCACGAACAACCCCCATGAAAGCGCCTATCACTGCGGCGCGTGCGGGGGGCAGACCGGCGAGGTTTCGGCACGGCTGTTGGCCGGGCTGCTGAACGACCCCGAGGCACGGGCGGGGCTGCCCGGCCACGGTATAGAGCTGCCCCGGGATACGTGTTTCGTGGCGGGACTGCATGACACGACAACGGACGAGGTGACGCTTTACCAAGATTCGGACATGTCGGACCATGCCGCCGACCTGGCACGGACGCGCGATTGGCTGGAACGGGCCGGCCGGCTGGCCCGGGCGGAACGGGCGCAACGCCTGCCGGGCGCAACGCCGCAGAACGTTGCCGCCCGTGCCGTGAACTGGGCTGAGGTGCGCCCGGAATGGGGATTGGCGGGGTGTGCGGCCTTCATCGCCGCGCCGCGCGAGGTGACGGCCGGCGCCGACCTGCAGGGGCGCGCGTTCCTGCACAGCTATGACTGGCGGGGCGACGCGGATTTCACCACGCTTGAGCTCATCCTGACAGCGCCCGTGGTGGTGGCGAGCTGGATCAGCCTGCAGTACTACGGATCGGCCGTCGCGCCGCGGGCCTTCGGCGGGGGCAACAAGCTCATCCACAACGTGGTGGGCGGCATTGGCGTCGTGCAAGGCAACGGTGGAATCCTGCGCCCCGGCCTGCCGTGGCAAACCGTCCACGACGGTGAAGGGCTCGTGCATGAACCCCTTCGCTTGTCGGTGATGATCGAGGCGCCGCGGCAGGCCATCGAGGATGTGTTGAACCGGCACGAGGACGTGCGCGCGCTGTTCGACAATGGCTGGCTGCATCTGTTCGCTCTCGAAGACGGGCAGGTGTCAGCGCGGTACCGGCCCGGCGCCGGTTGGGGCCGTCCCGCCCTGGAGACCGTGGCCGCATGAACCTGCCGCGGTGCGTGGCGCTTGGCACGATGCATGGCAAGGTGGCGGCCATCGGGCCGCCGCTGACCCGCCTTGGCATCGCCGTGGATGTACCGCGGGGGCTCGATACCGACCGGTTTGGCACCTTCACGGGCGAGATGCCTCGCCCCGGAACCATGGAGGAGGCGGCCCTCGCCAAGGCGCGCGCGGCGTCGGAGGCCAGCGGCCTGCCCGTCGGGATCGCCAGCGAAGGAAGTTACGCCCCCCACCCGGCGCTTCCCCTCGTGCCGTTCGGGCGCGAGCTTTTGCTCTGGCACGACGGCAGCAGCGGGCAGGTGATTGCCGAGTGGCATACGGATGCCCGGCCCTGCTTTGACCAGACCGACGCCGCCGGCCCGGCCGATGCGGCCCCGTTTCTCGAAAGGATCGGGTTCCCGAAAACGGCGGTGATCGTCTCGCCCGGCGGGGAAAAGACGAAGCCGCTGGCCAAAGGGGTGACAGACCACGCTGCGTTGGAGGCCGCGATAACCGAAGCCGCGCGGCTCTCGCGCAATGGCAAGGCATTCCTGCAGACCGACATGCGGGCGCATCTCAATCCCCGCAGGATGTCTGTCATCGCCGCGCTGGCAGACCGTTTCGCTGCGCGTCTCGCCTGCGATTGCCCGTCTTGCGGCGCCCCCGGCTGGGGGCGCTTGCGGGTCGAGACCGGATTGCCGTGCGAATGGTGCGAGGGACCGACAGCCCTTGTTGCGCGAGAGGTGCATGGCTGCACCGCCTGCGGGCAAACGCTCAGGCGCACCCGTCCGGATGGGCTGGAACGGGCCGATCCCGGCCAGTGCCCGGCATGCAACCCCTGAGTGGGGCGCGGGTGCAATCCTGCCCTGTGCCCGTATGCCGCTGGCCCACCACCCAAATGCGCCGCGCGGTTGCGTGCGGCGGATGGCATCGGGTGGCCAGCTGCTTGCCTCTACCATGATATCCGCGCGCGGCCCGGCCGAACAGATACGTTAACCGAACGCGCCCTTGATGAAATCCCGTGTCCGCATGTCGGCCGGGTTTTCGAACACCTCGCGGGTGTCGCCGACCTCGGCGATCTCGCCAAGGTAGAAGAACGCGGTCCTGTGCGTAATGCGCTTGGTCTGCTCCATGGAATGCGTGATGAGGACGATGGAATAATGTTCGGCCAGCTCGGTGATAAGATGCTCGATCCGGGCCGCCGCATTGGGATCGAGCGCAGAGACGGGCTCGTCCATGAGCAGTACCTCGGGGTCGTTGGCGATGGCCCGCGCGATGCACAGGCGCTGTTGCTGGCCACCCGACAGGTCGGTGCCGCGGTCCTTCAGCTTGTCCTTGACCTCGTCCCACAGACCAGCGCGCCGCAGGCTGTGCTCCACTAGGTTGTCCAGATCCTCGCGATGGCGGACGAAACCGTGCAGTCGCGGGCCGAAGGCAACGTTGTCATAAACGGATTTCGGAAAAGGGTTGGGCGCCTGCGCGACCATGCCCACGCGCGTGCGGATGCGCACGGGGTCTATGCCCGGGGCGTAGATGTCGTTGCCGTCCAGCCGGATCTTGCCGGTCACCCGGGCGTTTTCCACCGCGTCGTTCATCCGGTTCAGGCAGCGCAGGAAAGTGGTCTTGCCGCAGCCGGACGGCCCCATGAAGGCGAGCACTTCGCGCGCATGGATGTCCAGTGAACAGTGCTTGATCGCGTGAAAGCCGCCGTAAAAGACGTTCACGTTCCGGCAGTCCATCTTGACCTCGGGGGTGGTCACCGGGACCCGGGGGCGCGTGTTTTCGAGAAGGGCTTCCATCGGATCACCATTTCTTCTGGACGCGGTCACGAAGGTAGATCGCCGCGGCGTTCATCAGGAAAAGGAACATCCGCAACACGATGATCGCGGCGGCCGTCTTGGCCGCGAACGCGCGTTCGGGGCTGGTGGACCACGTGTAGATCTGCACCGGCAACGGCGCGGCCGGGTCGAGGAAACCCGACGGCGCGTCGGCGACGAAGGCGATCATGCCGATCATCAGCAGCGGCGCAGTTTCGCCGAGCGCCTCGGCCATCGAGATGATCGTGCCCGTCAGGATGCCCGGCAGGGCGTTCGGCAGGACGATCTTCGTCACCGTCTGCATCTTTGACGCGCCGAGTTCGAGCGCGGCGGTCCGCAAGGATGGGGGCACGGCGGCGATGGCCGCCCGCGCCGCGATGATCATCGTGGGCAGGGTGAGCAGCGACAGCGCCAGCCCGCCCACGAGCGGGCTGGAGCGCGGCATGTCGAAGACGCGTATGAATACCGCCAGAGCCAGCAATCCGAACACGATCGAAGGCACGGCGGCAAGGTTGCGGATGTTCACGTCGATGATCTTGGTGAACCAGTTCCTGGGGGCGAATTCCTCGAGATACACCGCGGCGGCCACGCCGAGCGGCAGGCTGACGGCCAGCGTCACCGTCAGCATCAGCGCCGATCCGACGACGCCGGCGAAGATGCCTGCCACCTCGGGTGAGCGGCTGTCGCTGCGCAGAAACAGGTCCCATGCGAATGCCGAGCGGAGCGCGCCCCGCGATACCAGCATGTCGATCCATTCCAGCTGCCGGTCGCTTGTACGGCGGTTTTCCTGCGCCACGGACCTGTCGACCACCCCCTGCATGATGTTGTGGACGTCATCGGACGCCGGGAGCCAGATCGTCCGCGTGGTGCCGATCATCGCCGGCTCTTCCAGCACGCGCTCCATCAGCTGGAAGCTCGCATCACTGCTGATCAGCCCCCTCGCTTCGCGCCGCGCGGCACGGGTTTGCGGCCGGCCGCCCAGCCGGTCATGGAGCGCATCGCGGACATAGGCGCGGTAATCTGCCGCCTTTATGGCCGTCTCGTCGGCCTGCCTGCCGCCTGCGAAATCCTTTTCCGGCAACGTGATTTCCAGCCCGATCTGCGTCTGCACGAAGGCGGTCCGGGCCTGCCATAAAATGCTGCCGAACAACGTGACAAGCATGCCGACCGCGATGACGACGGACAGGATTCCCAGCCATTTGAGCAGGCGCTCGCGCTTGCGCCGCGACCGGAGGCCGGCGGTGAAATCCTCCGAGCCGTACCAGCCCGTCGCGGAATCGGGGCGGTCAGTCATATTGATCCCGGTATTTTTCCATGACTTGCAGTGCAAAGAGGTTCAGCATCAGCGTGATCGCGAAAAGGGCGAGCGCGAGCGCGAAGGCAGACAGCGTCATCGGGCTGTCGAAGGGCTGATCGCCTGTCAGAACGGTGGTGATCTGCACGGTGATGGTGGTGACGGCCTCGAAGGGGTTGAGCGTCATGTTCGCCGCAAGACCCGCCGCCATCACCACGATCATCGTTTCGCCGATCGCGCGGCTGGTGGCGAGGACCATGGCGCTGACCAGGCCCGGCAGGGCCGCGGGCAGGACGACGCGCACGATGGTTTCGCCCTTTGTGGCACCGAGCGTGTAGGCAGCCTCGCGCAGGCGCCGCGGTACGGAGTTGATCACGTCGTCGGACAGTGAGCTGACGAAGGGGATAATCATGACGCCCATGACCGTCCCGGCGGCAAGCGCAGATTCGGAACTGGCGGGCACTCCGATCGCCTCGCCGAGGTCGCGGACCCACGGGGCGACCAGCGTCGCGGCGAAGAAGCCGTAGACGACCGTGGGAATCCCGGCGAGGATCTCGATGATGGGTTTCGCTGCCGACCGCACGCGGTGCGGCGCGAATTCCACCATGTAAATCGCCGAGAACAGCCCGATCGGGCCGGCCACCGCCATGGCCAGCGCCGCGATGACGGTGGTTCCGACGAGAACCGGGATGAAACCGAAGGATCCTTCCTGTCCGACCTGGCCCTCACGGATTGCCGTGATGGGCCGCCAGTCCATGCCGAAGAAGAACTCGGCCGGTGAGACCTGTGCGAAGAACCGCAGGGAATCGAAGACGAGGGTAAAGACGATGCCCACCGTCGTCAGGACGGCGACCGCGGAACATGCGATCAGCAGCCAAAGGAAGATCCTCTCGGCCGCGTTGCGTGCCTGGAACGCGCGCGAGATCGGGCGCAGCGCATAGATGCCAAGCGCGACCGAAATGAGGATGGCGCCCGTGCCTATGATCCAGTCCGCCAGCACGTTGAGCCGTAGCAGGCGGCCGGCGGCTGCCTGTTCTATCTGGGTGACATCCGTGACCGTGAACTGCGAGTTGGCGATCGCCCACAGACGGGCCACCACCAGCGAAGCGCGTTTGCCGTCGAGGTATGCGTCCGGCAACCCCTGGAGAACGATCCATTCTGGCACGACGCCTTTCAGCGCCATTCCCGTCAGAAGGAAGATTACTGCCGGCAGCAGCATGCACAGCGCCACCCACATGCCGTGATAAAACGGGCGCGAATGCATCTCGCGCGCCATGCCTGCCTCCAGCCGCCGCGCCCAGCGAAGGCCGAGCACATAACCGAAGCCCGACAGGATCAGAACGGTATATGTGGCAAGCGATAGCGTCATAACGTCCCCGCAAGGGATACGTTAGCTGTTTCTTGTGACGCTTTCGTAACGCGGCAACCGCAGCCTGCGCGGCAGAAAATCAGGCCGCCCGTCCGCCGCCTTGCCCGGTTGTTCGTTGGTCCCGATCAGTGATCGCGCAAAAGGCTGCCCAGACCGGGCAGCCGGTCATCGACCCCCGCGAGCCGCAGGCAGTCCCACAGCATCGCCTGGTTCGAGCAGATCGCGGGCTTGCCAAGCCGCTGCTCGATCCTGTCGATCACCTCGATCGATCGCAGCGCCCCGCAACTCAGCAGAACCGCGTCGGCCTCGGGCGTGTCGAGCGCCTGCGCGTAGTCGACAAGGTAACCTGGCGCCACGCGGATCATGTCGGAATCGTAGTTCAGCCCCATGCCATGCGCCTGCAGGACGGTGAACCCGTTGTCCTGCAGATACCTGACCATGGTTTCGTTGAGGTCCGGCACGTAGGGTGAGCCCAGGACGATCCGCCTTGCGCCCACGGCGGTCAGCGCCTTGCGGACGGCGCCTGCCAGCGTGGTGGCTTGCGCGCCGGGCGCGCCCTTCTCCAGTTCCGCGCAGGAGGTCTGCTCGCCCACCGCGACCGTGCCGGATGTGCAGGCAAAGGCAACGACGTCCAGCTTGTCGTCGGGCAGGATGCGGCCCGCCGCGTCCGCCAGCGAGCCGCGCAACTGCCGCAGGCTGTCGGTGGTGATCTCGCGCGGCATCGTCGCGCGGCTGAAATAGGCGCCGACCCCATCGGGCATGTGGCGGATCATGTCCTCTTCGACGGTCTGTTCGTTCGGGATGAGCACGAATCCGATCTTGCCACGCGCATTGCGACCCGCGTCAAAACGCACGGCCCCGAGTATGTCGTTGCAGCCGTTTTCGGCGGTTGGTGCGGGATTGTTCATGGCGCGCATCCTTGTCCGATCGTGCAAACGCAGTGTGCCGGCCATGCCCCGGTTTGGCAATGTCAGTCGCAGGCCGGGCTGCGCCGCCATGGTCAGAAAATGCTTGCGTCCTGCCCGTTCTTCGAAAAAATCGAAAAAGCGTCGGGCCGACTGGGCCGCAGGCCGCCAAGTCGAGGTTGAAGGGGACGGGAGAGACGGTTGGAACGCTCCAAGCTCAGCCTGAAATGGCTGGAAGTCTTCCAGGCCGTGGCGCGTTCGGGGTCGTTGCGCGACGGCGCGGCCGAGCTGGGCATATCCGTCAGCACGGTCTCGCATCACCTTTCGTGTCTCGACCGGGCGGTCGGTGCCACCCTGCTCGACCATAGCCGTCGGCCGATGCGCCTGACCACCGAGGGTGAAACCCTTTTGCGCCATGTTGACGAGGCTCTGACGCTTCTGCGCAAGGGCGTGACCGAGATGTGGTCGGACGACCCTCAGTCGCTGGTGCGTGTCCTGCGCATCGCGCATATCGAGGATTTCGATCCCGATGTCGCCCCGGCGCTGGCCGACCGGCTGGCGCGCGCGCTGCCCGCCTGCGAGCTGTCCATGCTGTCGCGGCCCAGCCACGAGATAATCGAACTCCTGCAAGGCGAGGATGTCGATGTCGGGATCGCGGCCTCGACCGAGATCGACATGTCCGGGTTCGCCGAGTCCCCGCTGCTTCGGGATCCGTACCTGCTGGCGACACCGCTTTCGGCCGAATGGTCCGCCGAAAGCGCCGCGGACCTCACCGAGCTGAGCCGCCGCCTGCCGTTCCTGCGCTACAGCAAGAAACAGCTGATCGGCCGCCGGGTGGAGGCGCATCTGCGGCGGCTCGACCTGCGTCTGCCCGGCCGCATGGAACTCGAAAGCAGTCAGTCGATCATGGCCATGGTGGCGGCCAATCGCGGCTGGACGGTCACGACGGCGCTCAGCTATGCGTGCGCGGGCCGTTTCCGCCAGAACATCCGGCTGTCACGGTTTCCCGGCAAGGCCTTTGCCCGCCGGATATCGGTCTACCGCCGCGACTCGGTGCCGTCGGATTTGCACGCGATGATCGCGGGTATCCTGCGGCAGGCGGTACAGACCATGGTGGTGGAGGATACGCTGGCGCTTCAGCCGTGGCTCGATGGACAGTTCGGCTTGCTTACGCCGGATGATCCGCTCACGGCCGGATCGGAAACGCCGCCCTGATCGCGGCGTCCTGCTCGGCGGTCAGGTAGCAAGGAGTGTGCCCGGCGAGGATGGCGCGGGCCTTTTCCCGCGCCCGCTGCCAGATATCCCGTGCTCCGTTTTCCTCCCATGCCGCGGGCGTTTCCCGGTCTGCCAGATCGGGATAGAAATAATCCCTTTCCATGGCCGCGTATGTCGCCGGCGCGCCAAGGAAATTGCCGTCTCCGCGGACAGCGTCGCATATGGCGTCATAGGCGAGCGTGTCGTCGCTGACCTCGATACCCCGCAGGGTGCGGTAGATCGCGGCATGCATCTCGTCATCGAGAATGAAGGCTTCGAAACTGGCCCCCAGAAGCGAGGCCGTCATGCCGGAACTTTCATAGACCAGGTTGCCGCCGGCCAGCCCCGCCGCCAGTGCGGTCAGGCCCTTTTCCACGCCGTACTGGGCGTCGAGCGCCTTGGCGTCCGTCATCGAGCAGGCGACACCGGACGGCAGGCCGAGCCAGTTCGACAGCTGCGCCGACGCGGCGTTGAGCACCGCGATCTCTCCGCCGCCGCCGGCAAAGGCGCCGGTGCGCAGGTCGATCACAAGGGGCCAGTTGGAAAACACCATGGGGTGACCGGGGCGGATCACGTTGACCATCACGAGGCTTGCCAGCGTTTCGGCCAGCGACTGCGCGAGGAACCCCGCCAGAGTTGCCGGGGCCGTGGCGCCGGACTGTGCGGCGGTGATGCATGACAGCGGTATATTGTGGGCGATGCATTCGTACACCACGTCGACGGCGTCCGCGCCGAACCGCATGGGCGATATGATCGGGCTGACATGCGCCTTGAGAAACGGGCGGCGTGCGAACGCACCGTCCCCGCCCGCCGCGATATCGAGCATCCGCACGATCGGCGCGACATGCTTGGCAAGCGTGAAGGACGTCGCGACCGGCTTGGTCGTGTTGGTGATGAGTGCATGGGCCGTGTTGACATCGAGTTCGAAGCTGTCCTCGATATCCGTGGCGATGCAGCAACGGGTGAACCAGCTCACATTGTTCAGCCTGTCCTGAAGCCGCGTGAAATCATGCAGGTCGCGCAGGGTGGATGGCCGGTAACGGCCGGTATCCAGGTCGAGGGTCTGGACGGCCGCGCCGCCGGTGCCGAAGTGGACACGGTCGCCGCCGACCTCGATCGACCGCGCATCGTCCCTGCCGTGAAAGACAAATGTCTTGGCCGCGCTGTCCATGGCGTCCTCGACCAGCGCCGCCGGCAAGAGCACGCGGCCCTCTTGCGTGCTGGTCGCGCCGGCGGCCAGCAGGTCGGCGCGCAGGCGGTCGGGCACGTCGCCGATGCCGAGTTCTGCCAGCAGGCGCAGCGCCGTGTGATGGATGGCCCGCAGGTCGGGCTCGCTAAGCGGGGCGTAGCGGCCGCCGGGCTGACCCGGCGGGCAGGGGCTGACCGGCCCGCGGCTGCGCTGCCTGAGCCTGTTGCGGCGTCCCCCGCCACGTCTGCCGGTTTGGGCCATGCCGTGCCTCCCTTTCCTGCAACATCAAACGTCACCCTTTGCGCGGCGCGCAATCCCTCCGATACATGGCCGGGTATTTCCAACCACGGGTTCGATTTTTTCGAAACAGGGGCTGGCGGCTTGATCGGCCCGGCCCAAGGCGGCGTCCTGCGGGTAGTTACAGGGAGGCGGTCCATGAAATCGCGTACGAAGGTGGTTGTCATCGGTGGCGGCATTGCGGGGTGTTCGGCGCTTTATCACCTCACGCGCGAGGGCTGGAGCGATGTCATGCTGCTCGAACGGGACGAGTTGACCTCTGGCACGACGTGGCATTCCGCGGCGCAGGTCACCAATTTCGGCATGAACCAGACCATGGTCGGCCTCAAGAGCCACTCGATCGCGCTCTACAAGGAACTGGCCGACGATCCAGACTACCCGATCAACTATCACCATGGCGATGGCGGCATCCGTCTTGCCGGGAGCGATGCGCAGATGGACGGGTATCGTCATTTCGCCTCGATGGCGCGCGGCGTCGGGGTGGAGTTCGAGGTCATCGATGCGAATGAATGCGCCCGCCGTCATCCGCTGATTTCGACCGATGGTCTTGTCGGCGGGCTGTGGGATCCAAATGATGGCGACATAGACCCTGCCCAGCTCTGCCAGGCGCTGGCCCGCCGCGCCCGCCGTGCCGGGGCCGAGGTGCACCGCCACACACCTGTCACCGGGCTGAGACAGTTGCAGGACGACACGTGGATCGTCGAAACGCCGAATGGCCGGGTGAACGCCGATATCGTGGTCAATGCCTGCGGCTACAGGGTGAACGAGGTTGGCGCGATGATGGGCGTGCATCATCCGGTAATGTCGATGGAGCACCAGTATTTCGTGACGGACGAGATACCGGCGATCCGCGGGGCGCGCCACCGGATGCCCCTCATCCGCTGCCCGATCAGCGACTTCTACAGCAGGCAGGAGAAGTTCGGCCTGCTGGTGGGATTCTACGAACAGGATTGCCGGACGTGGGGCATGAACGGTATCGACCCGCGGTTTTCCAACGACCTCTGCCCCGACGACCTGGACCGGATCGCGCCGGTGCTCGAGGGCGCCTTTGCCCGTATGCCCGCGCTGACCGAGGTCGGCATCAAGTCCGTGGTCAACGGGCCAATCACCTACACCATTGACGGTGCGCCGCTGGTGGGGCCGGTGCCGGGGCGGCGCAATGCCTATTGCATCATCGGTCTGCGCGCCGGCCTGGGCGAAGGGGGCGGGCATGGCTGGCTGCTGGCCCAGCAGATCGTGCATGGCGAGGCGGAATATGACACCTGGCCGCTCGACCCGCGACGCTTTACAACGCATGGCAACGTCGAGCTGTGCGCGCTCAAGGCAGTCGAGGAATACCGAAACGAGTTCCGCTTTCACTTTCCGCACGAACACCGCCCGGCGGGCCGGCCCGTCAAGACCACGCCGCTGACGCCGGTGCTGGCCGCTGAAGGGGCGCGGTTCGGAGTCGTCAACGGGTGGGAGCGCGTGGATTACGTCCCGCCCGCGCCGGATTTCGAGGAAACCCACGGTTTTCGTTTCACCGAGGCCGAGGACGTCGTCGCCGAGGAGGTGCGGGCCGTGCAGGCCGGGGTCGGGCTGGCCGAGATCAGCGGCTTCAACCGGATCGAGATTACGGGTGCCGACCGTCACGGTTTTCTCGACCGCGTGGTTTGCGGCGCGGTCCCGAGGAGCGCCGGGAAGGTCGGGCTCGCCTATCTGCTCAACGATCACGGCATGATGAAGGCCGAGGCAACGCTAGCGAACCTGCCGGAGGGCCCGCGCGGGCCCGAGCGCGTCTGGTACGGGTCGGCCGCGGCGGCCGAGATGCACGACATGGAGTGGCTCAGGCGACATCTGCGCCACGACGAGGATGTGCGGCTGCGGTCACTGACCAACGATGTCACGGCGCTTGTCCTTGCAGGTCCGGCGTCGCGCGACGTGCTGTCCGCGGTTTCGCGCGACGATTGGTCTGCCGCGGCTTTCCCGTGGCTGTCGGTGCGCGAAACATTTGTGGGAATCGCCCCGGCCACCGTCATGTCGGTCAGTTTTTCCGGCGAGCTGGCCTACGAGATACACGTTCCCAATGCCCAGCTCCATGCTGCTTACCTCGCGCTGCGCGAAGCCGGCGAGGGGCGTGGGATGCGACTTTTCGGCGGTCGGGCGGTGGAGTCGATGCGGCTCGAAATGGGATACCTGCACTGGAAGTCCGACATCCTGACGGAATTCGACCCGTTCGAGGCCGGGCTTGATCGCTTCGTTCATCTCGACAAGGGCGATTTCACCGGGCGTGACGCGTTGGAAACCCGGCGCGCGGCGGGTCCGCGGCGCCGGCTCGTCACGCTGGTGGTGGACTGTGACGACAGGCCGGCACATGGCGGTGCCTCGGTTCTGAACGACGGGCGCGTCGCGGGCACCGTGACGTCGGGCGCGTGGGGCCACCGGACCGGTCTGAACCTCGCGCTGGCCTATGTCGAACCCGGGCTTGCCGAGCCGGGGCGCCGCGTTCTCGTCGACATGCTCGGAACTTGCTTCGAAGCCCGCGTCGTGCCGCCCGGCCCCTATGGCCGGAGCCTTGCGCGTGAGCCCTCATGACGGGGCCGGGCGCGTGGCGGCGGGTCGTCCCGCGAAACCCTGTTCGGAAACGGCCGAATGGGCTATGCATGAAACGCCTCGATCCGCGGTCGCGGCCGGGGCGTGCCCTTGAAAGGAAAGTCATTTCAATGTCCCGAGTCCCGCCGTCAATTCCCTTTTACCGCACCGCCCGCTTCCGGGCAGCCGCGCCGGACTGCGCAGCCATCTTTCGCCGAGCCGTCTCGAACATCTGGGAGATCAACGCATGAGTGTCACCGTGCTCAAGGCGGCAACGCCGCGTGCCCCGTCCGAGACCGCGGACCTGAGAGACATGGTTTCCGTGATACTCGCCAATATCGCCAGCCATGGCGAGGACGAGGTGCGCCGCTATGCCGAGACCCTTGACCGGTGGACAGGCCCCGTCCTGCTCGACGCTCAGGCGCGACAGGCCGCCGCCGCGCGCGTGCCCGCAGGGCTGAAGGAAAGCATCGCCTTTGCCCATTCCAACATACGCCGGTTCGCCGAGGCGCAACGGGCAACGCTCACCGACTGCACGGTGGAACTCTTCCCCGGCCATTGGGCCGGGCAGAAGAGCATACCCGTCTCCAGCGCGGGGTGCTACGTGCCCGGAGGGCGCTACAGCCACATCGCCTCGGCGCTGATGACGATCACCACGGCCAAGGCCGCGGGTGTGCCGCATATCGTGGCGGCATCGCCCCCGCGCGATGGCAAGGGGATACCGGACGCGATCGTCTACGCGATGGACCTTGCGGGCGCTGACCATATCCTGAACCTCGGGGGTGTGCAGGCTATCGCCGCGATGGCCGAGGGGCTGTTCGGCCTGCGGCCGGCGGATATCCTCGTCGGCCCGGGCAACGCCTTTGTCGCCGAGGCCAAGCGGCAGCTTTTCGGGCAGGTCGGGATCGACATGTTCGCCGGTCCGACCGATACGCTCGTGATCGCCGACAAGACCGCCGATCCCGAAACCGTCGCGTGGGATCTGGTCGGGCAGGCCGAACACGGCCCCGACAGCCCTGTCTGGCTGGTCACCGATCACCGCCCGCTGGCCGAGGCCGTGATGGACGCCGCGCCGCGTCTCGCCGCCGAACTGCCCGAGCCGAACGGCCCCGCGGCTGTGGCGGCATGGGACGCGATGGCAGAGGTCACGCTATGCGACACGCGCGAGGAGATGGCCGAGGTCGCCGACCGCTACGCCCCCGAGCATCTGCATGTTCAGGCGGCCGAGCTCGACTGGTGGCTGGGGCGTCTGTCGGTCTACGGCTCCTTGTTCCTGGGGGCCGATACGACCGTCCCCTTCGGAGACAAGGCGTCGGGGCCGAACCATGTTCTGCCGACCAGCGGGGCGGCCCGCTATACGGGCGGTCTGTCGGTGCACAAGTTCCTCAAGACGGTCACGTGGCAGCGCGGCAGCGAAGAGGCGCGCGACCGGCTGGCGCGGGTCACCGCCGATATCTGCCGTCACGAGGGGATGGAGGGGCACGCCCGGTCGGCCGAATTGCGCCGCGATCAGGCACCTGCCGCCGTCCAGCCTGCCCACGGAAAGGGCGCGTGAACACGGCTCATCGGGGGGGCAAGCTGATCGGCCAGCACAGGTTGGGTGTTTCGTCTGCCGAGCGTGAAGAGCCGTCACGAGGTCGTGCCTGACACGTTGGAGGCGAGTACCGGAATCGAACCGGTGTAGACGGATTTGCAATCCGCTGCGTCACCACTCCGCCAACTCGCCGCCGGTCTCGTGGTCGCCATCGCTTATCCGATTGCCGGGCCTTGTGCAAGGGGCGGGCGCCAGTCTCTCGTTCTGATTGACATTGTCGGCCCCCCGGATATGTGGCACAAGACTCCGGCAAGATTGACCGCGAGAGTTTAGCAGATGACCGACTACGCCGCGCGCCGCACCATGATGGTGGATACCCAGATCCGACCCGCGGAGGTCACCAAGTTCCCGATCATCAGCGCGATGCTTTCCGTGCCGCGCGAGGATTTCGTGCCCGCCCATCTGCGCGAAGCCGCGTATATGGGCGACAACATAGACCTTGGCGAGGGGCGCGTCGTGCTGGAGCCGCGGACGCTGGCCAAGATGCTGGATGCGCTCGACATCCAGCCCGACGAGCTGGTGCTCGATATCGGCTGCGCATTCGGATACTCCTCTGCGGTGCTGGCCCGCCTCGCCGGCGCGGTCGTCGCGGTGGAGGATGATGCGGACATGGCAGGAGAAGCCAAGACGCGCCTGACCGAGCACGGGGCGGACAATGTCATCCTTCACAGGGGGGCGTTGAGCGACGGCGCGGCCGAGCACGGGCCGTTCGACGTGATGCTGATCGAGGGCGCGGTGGCGCATCTGCCCGAAACGCTGACCGACCAGCTCAAGGATGGCGGCCGCATGGCGTGCCTTTTCATGGAGGGCACGTTCGGGGCGGTCCGCGTGGGATACAAGATAGATGGTCACATGACGTGGCGTTTCGCATTCAACGCCGGCGCCCCCGTGCTGCCGGGTTTCGAGCGCCACAACGCCTTCACACTGTAAGGCGGAACTAGCCACGGAGCGAGAGACGATGCCAGCCGTGAGGAAGAGCCGGATCGTGGGGGCGCTGTTTGCCGCGGCACTCGCGAGTTTTCTGCCCAGGGCCGTTACGGCCGAAACGCTGGCGCAGACATTGGTGAGCGCTTACGAGAACAGCGGTCTGCTGGAGCAGAACCGTGCATTGCTGCGCGCGGCGGACGAGGACGTGGCGCAGGTTGTCTCGGGGCTGCGACCGATCATAAACTGGCGCGCGGAGATGGGCCGCGAGTTCGGCCGGATCGAAAACAACGGCGTTTCCAATGGCATCTCTGCTACCGATGCCACGCTGTCCCTCACGCTCGATCTGCTGCTGTACGATTTCGGCCGTTCGCAACTGCAGCTGCAGGCGGCCAAGGAAACGGTTCTGGCCACACGCGAGGCGTTGCGCAGCATCGAGCAGCAGGTCCTGCTGCGCGCGGTGTCTGCCTTCATGAACGTGCGTCGCGCGCGGGAATTGCTGTCCGTGCGCCAGAATAACCTGCGGCTTCTCGAGGAAGAGCTGCGCGCGGCGCGGGACAGGTTCGAAGTGGGCGAGGTGACCCGCACCGACGTCGCGCTGGCGGAAGCGCAGCTTGCGTCGGCGCGCAGCGGGCTGGCATCGGCCCGGGGTGACCTGACCCGCGCGGTCGAGGAATTCCGCAATGCGGTCGGCCGTGCGCCCGGCAACTTGCGCCAACCGGCGCAGCTGCCGAACCTGTCGGGCAACGTGGATGCTGCCAAGAGCATCGCGCTGCGCAACCATCCCGACATGAAACAGGCACAACGCGACGTGGCGGCCGCGGACCTTACGGCATCCGCGGCCCGAGCCGCGATGAAGCCGACCGTGAACCTCACCACGCGGCTGTCGGCCGGCGAGGAAGTGGGCGGCGGCGACTACACGCGCACCGGCAGCGTGGGGGTGTCCGTTTCGGGGCCGATCTATCAGGGCGGGCTGCTGAGCTCGCAGGTTCGGCAGGCGTTGGCACGGCGCGATTCGCTGCGCGGTCAGCTCCACCAGACGCGGTTGCAGGTCGCGCAGGATGTGGGAAGTGCCTACGCCACGCTTCTTGCCGCGCAGGCCAGCCGCCAAGCGGGTCAGGAACAGGTGCGGGCTGCGCGCGTGGCCTTCGAGGGCGTGCGCGAGGAAGCCAAGCTCGGCGCCAGGACCACGCTGGACGTGCTGGATTCCGAGCAGGATTTCCTCGATGCGCAAGCCGGGCTGATCGCCGCCGAGGCGGATCTTTACATCGCTGCCTACACTGTTCTGGAAAGCATCGGCCAGCTGACGGCGAAGGATCTCAGGCTCAACGTGAAAACCTACGACCCGGCCACGTATTACGACCTGGTCAAGGATGCCCCCGTTCCGATCAGTCCGCAGGGGCAGAAACTGGAGCGTGTCCTGCGGGCCCTGGGCAAAAACTAAAAACGCTTTGAAATTGTTGTGCGGATACGCCGGCGAGGGTAAACTGCCCCGAGGCTAGAGTGGTAAATCAAAATGTCGGATCCCGTAACCAACGTGGAAATCGAGGACGTCCTGTCCTCAATCCGCCGCCTTGTGTCTGCCGAGGAGCGCGAAGAAGAGGGCGAGACCGCGCCGCAGCAGGAAACGAAAGTGGAGGGGGAAAAGCTGGTCCTGACCCCTGCGCAGCGCGTGGACGAGTCGCCGGAGACACCTGGATCGGAGGACGAGGCGGAGTACGGCTATGACATGGAGCCGCCCTTCGCACCGCGCCGTGAAAACCGTTTCGACGAGGTTGAAGACGCGGAAATCGTCGAGGGGCCGGTCCCTGACCCGGAACCGGATGCCGTCGCGGATCATGACGACGCCGATGGGGAAGCGTGGGAAGAGGCGTCGCATGATGCCCTGGCCCTTGACGACGATACGGACGGCGATGCCGGGCCGGCGGCGTCCCCCGCGACCGGAGAGGATGGCGGCGAGGTTGACCTCGCTGAGCTGGAAGCCCGGATCGCGGGCTTCGAGGCCGCGGTTGCCGAACAGGATGACGAGTGGGAGCCTGACGGCTCTTTCGAGGAGGCCTATTCCGCTGGCTCCGTTACACCGTTGCCGTGGCAGGACGAGGACGGCCGCGATCACGATCCGGGCGCGGACGGTCCCGCGCGGCCCCGTGACGATGCATCGGGCTCCGAAACCGGGCAAGACGAAGATCTCCCGCACGGGTCAGGCGGGGGGCGCGCGGACGCAGCATCGTGGTATTCCGACGATGCCGTGATCGACGAGGACGCGCTTCGCGACATGGTGAGCGAGATCGTCCGAGAGGAGCTGCAGGGCGCCCTTGGCGAGCGGATCACCCGCAACGTGCGCAAGCTGGTCCGCCGGGAGATTCACCGCGCCCTGATGAGCCAGGGAGTCGAGTAGGGGCCTCTGGCCGATCGTGTGGCCGGGGCTTACGGCAAGGCGTGGAGAAACCTGCCACGTTGCGCGAAACTCGCCACGCACGCCGGCATTATGCCCTCACAGGCTCGGCGAGGCCAAGAAGCAGGTCGATATCGAAATGCGCCTCCATGTGCGCGGCAAGCGCGTCAAGCGCATCGTCCACGCTGTTGGTAAAGGCGAGATCCGATGTGGCGCCCAGCTCGGACAGGTAGCGCGCGCGGAACGCGTCCGATGCGAAGAGCCCATGCAGGTAGCAGCCCCGGATCTTGCCGTCGGGGCTGGCCGCGCCTTCGGGGCGCTCCTGCACCTTAAGCCAGGCGCGGGCGCAATCTGGGCCGGAGGTTTCGCCGAGGTGGATCTCGTAGCCTTCGACCACCTCGTTGCCGGGCAGATAGGCGGCCCGCGTCAGCGCCAGCCGCTTTTCCGGCTTCATGACCGTCACGACGTCCAGATGCCCAAGGCCCGGCACGGAGCCCGGGGCCCCCTCGATCCCGTCGGGATCGGCAATCTCGCGCCCAAGCATCTGGTAGCCACCGCACACGCCCAGCACGTGCCCGCCGCGCCTGATATGTGCCTGCAGGTCGATGTCCCAGCCCTGCGCGCGAAAATGTGCCAGATCGGCGATGGTGGACTTGCTGCCCGGCAGAAGAACGAGATCGGCATCCCCGGGCAGGGGGCGGCCCGCCTCGACGATCTCGACATCGACCTGTGGCTCGCTTGACAACGGGTCAAGGTCATCGAAATTCGCGATGCGGCCGAGACGCGGGACCGCGACCTTGAAGGTGCCGCCCGGCGTGCTGCGAATGTCCATCACGTCCTCGGCAGGCAGGCGCCACGCGTCTTCGAACCACGGCAGAACGCCGAGCGAGGGCCAGCCGGTACGTTGCGTGATCTCTTTCAGCCCATCGTCGAAAAGGCTCACGTCGCCGCGGAACTTGTTGATGGCAAAGCCCTTGATCCGCGCGGAATCGTCAGGGGCAAGAATGGCCCGGGTGCCGACGATCTGGGCGATCACTCCGCCGCGGTCGATGTCGCCCACGAGTATGACCGGCACGCCGGCGGCCTCGGCGAAGCCCATGTTGGCAATGTCGCCGGCGCGCAGGTTGATCTCTGCCGGGCTGCCGGCGCCTTCGACCAGAACAATATCCGCGCTACCGCCGAGGCGGTGGAAACTGTCCAGCGTCGGGGCGAGGAGCTTCGGCTTTGCCTGCGCGTAGTCCCGGGCGCGCAGCGTGGCGAAACGCTTGCCCTGCACGATGACCTGCGCGCCGGTGTCGGTTTCCGGCTTCAGCAGGACCGGGTTCATGTCGGTGTGGGCCGGCCGGCGCGCGGCCAGCGCCTGTAGCGCCTGTGCCCGTCCGATCTCGCCGCCATCCACGGTGACGGCGGCGTTGTTGGACATGTTCTGCGGTTTGAAAGGGGCGACGTTCAAGCCGCGATTGGCAATGGCCCGGGCCAGACCGGCAACGATCATCGACTTGCCCACGTTCGATCCCGCGCCTTGGATCATGATCGACTGCGCCATGCCGTCCCTTTCCTGTCCTTGTCCGCCTCATTACAAGGCGCAGCGGCGCGCGGGAAGGCCATGAGGCGCCGCGGCGGCATCGGGGACCGGCATGGTCAACGAAAAAGCCCTGCCGCAGGGGCAGGGCAGATCCGCTTTGCCGGTTGATCCGGTTTCAGGCAGCTTCTGCCTGTGCCGCGAGGGCCAGCGCCGCCGCGTTGCGGCGTTCGCTTTCCTCGCGCGACAGGGCCACGGAGGTGCGCACACCCTTTGACACGAATTCCATGAGACCGGAAACGACCCGCTCGTTTGGGTCGATGCCGGCGCAGCTGAGAACTTCGCGCCCGTCGCGCGAGCGCGCCCAGCGGGCGATCTGTTCCGGTCCGTTGCCATACTTCTTGTCATCCGAGATGGCATCGTCCAGCGCGGCCAGCACCACGGCCGCGAAAAGTTTGCGCGCACGGTTGCCCTGTTCGGCGTTGAAGGCCGTGCCGTCAACGAAATCCTTCATGATTCGTCCTTGGTGTTATTGCTCTTGTCTTTTCGGCGTGACGGTGGTTATGGCTGAGTTTGATCGATTCGGATAGCCCGCAAACGCATAGCTAGCTTGCATATAGTGCATAGCTTTCTGCAGTTGCAGCACGATATATCGTCACCTTGCCCGGCACCGCCGCTCAAGATATAGGGTCGGACGAGATTTGATCAACCTTTCGACATGGAAGTGCCACGATGCCCAAGATCAACGGAAACGAAATCCGCCCTGGCAATGTCCTGGAACATAACGGTGGCCTCTGGAGCGCGGTCAAGGTCGAGCACGTCAAGCCGGGCAAGGGCGGTGCGTTTGCGCAGGTCGAACTGCGCAACCTGCGCAACGGCTCCAAGCTCAACGAACGTTTCCGCAGCGCCGACAAGGTGGAGCGGGTGCGCCTTGAACAGCGCGACATGCAGTTTCTCTACGAGGATGACGGGCTGCTTCATTTCATGGATGCCGAAACGTTCGAGCAGACCTCGCTGCCCGCCGACATACTGGGTGCACGCCGCGCGTTCCTTCAGGACGGGATGACGATCACCGTGGAATTCTACGAGACCGAGGCGCTCAATGCCACGCTGCCCCAGAAGGTTACGTGCCGCGTGGCCGAGACCGAGCCGGTCGTGAAGGGACAGACGGCGGCCAACAGCTTCAAGCCCGCGGTGCTCGACAACGGGGTGAAGATCATGGTGCCGCCGTTCGTCGGGCCGGACGAGGCGGTTGTCATCAACACCGAAACGCTGGAATACGACGAACGCGCCTGAGCGTTACACGCCGCAGCGATCCAGCAGGCGGCTGACAAGACGCCCGTAGCCCCCGCCGAACAGGCGAAAATGCACGAGCGCCGGCCAAAGTTGATAAACGGGCCGGCGATCCTCGTGACCGGTCTGCAGCGGGCCGTATCCCGCGAAGAACTCCGCTGGCGGGCTTGCGAACAGGGTCAGCATGGCCAGGTCCACCTCGGCGTCACCGTGGTAGCACGACGGGTCGATTAGGTAGGCCTGATCCCCCGAAAAGAGTGCGTTGCCGGTCCACATGTCACCGTGCAGCAGGCTGGCGGGCGGGGCCGCCGGCAGGAGATCGGGCAGGCGGTCGCACAGTGCCTCCAGCCGCGCGGCCAGACCGGCGGGCAACACAGGCAGCGACGGGCGCAACCTGTTCGCGGCCCAGAAACGCGGCCATGGGTCGGCCGCCCCGTTGGGAACCGCCACGACGCCCAAGGCATGGTCCTCGTGCCAGCCATACGCGTCGCCATGCGTGGCGTGCAGCCGGGCAAGCGCCGACCCGAGCGCCCGCCATCCCGGCGGCGTGGCCACGGTCTCTTCGAGGAATCCAAGCACGGCCAGCCCGTCCTCGACGTGCAAAACGCGGGGAACCGGCGCGCCAGTGTCCGCCATGGCGCGCAGCATGCGTGCCTCGGCGGCGACGGTCGGCCCGGTTTTCGCCACGACGCTGCCGCCGCCGGCAAGCTCGGCGCGCATCACCGTCGACAGATCGCCGCCATGCAGCGGCACCAGGCGCTTCACCGGCGCACCGATCCCGGCCTCGATGCGCGAGGCGCAGGTCATTCAGCGCGCGTGACTGTCGCCTCGCCCGCCTGCATTTCGCCCTTCGCCCGGTTAAAGCGCAAAAAGGCGATGCCGCGCCCGCCGGACTGGGTATAGAGTGTGCCCGCCGGTTTGCCGTTGGCCATGATCTCGGTGCCAACCGGGGCCGTGCCATCGACAGTGACCGGAACAAGCCCCTTGTTGAGTTGGGTCTTGTGGCGCATCCGCGCCATCACCTCCTGTCCGACGTAACACCCCTTGCGGAAATCTATGCCGTTCATGCGGTCGAACCCGGCCTCGACGATATAGGTGTCGGGCGTCAGTTCCACCCCGGTTTCGGGGATGCAGTGGGCAACGCGGATCGCGTCGAAATCCGTTCCGTCGCTACCTGCCTCGTCACCGTAGAGCCGCCAGCCGAGCCCGGGGTGCCGCGGATCGGCCAGCGCGCCCGCGGGCGGCGAGCCGGTTCCGCGGTACACCTTGAGGTCCGTTTCCGCGATCTTCACGTCGGCACGCAGCTTGTACATGTTGAGCCGCTTGGCGAGATCCCCGGCAAGCGAACTGTCCACGTCGAGCATGATGCAGTCGCCCCGACGGAAAAGGAAAAAGTCTGCCAGGTACTTGCCCTGCGGGGTCAGAAGCGCGGTGTAAAGCAGCCCGTCGCCCAGTTTCTCGACGTCGCTGGTGACGAGCCCCTGCAGAAAGTGCTCGGCATCCGATCCGGAAATTTCAAAGATTTGGCGTGTCATCGCGCCTCCCATCCGATTTTCATTCGTAATATAAGTGCATGCGAGGTGTCCAACAGGGGCTTGGCATGCGTGCGAAACTGTCCGTGGTCATCCCGACGCTGAACGCCGCGGACGGGCTGGAGCGATCCCTGCCGGCGCTGGCCGAGGGGCTCGGCTTGGGGCTGATACGCGAACTCGTGATCAGTGATGGTGGCTCCACCGACGCCACGCTGGCAATTGCCGAGGCCGCCGGCGCGGAAGTGGTGCAGGGCCCCGCATCGCGCGGGGGGCAGCTGCGGCGCGGCGCGGCGGCGGCCAAGGGCGAGTGGCTTCTTTTCCTGCATGCGGATACCGTGCTGCCGACCGGCTGGGCCGACTGCGTCATCGGCCATCTTCCCGGTGGGCGGCCCGCGTTTTTCCGTCTGCGGTTCGACACTTCAAGCGTGCCGGCACGGATCGTGGCGGCGTGGGCGAACATGCGGGCGCGATGGTTTGGATTGCCGTATGGCGACCAGGCGCTGCTGGTGTCGCGTGACGCTTATGACCGGTCCGGCGGCTATCCCGATATTCCTTTGATGGAGGACGTGGCCCTCGTTCGTCGTCTCGAAGGGCGGCTGGTTTGCCTGCCGCTCGAGGTAACGACGAGCGCGCAGAAGTACCGGCGCGATGGATGGTTTCGCCGGGGGGCGCGGAACCTGTCCCTGCTGCTGCGGTATCTTCTGGGGGCGGATCCGGAACGGCTTGCCCGGCGGTACTAGAAAATCGGCCGCTTGGTTTCGTTGAACGCGGTCTGCACCTGCATGTTGTCGTATTCCGTCGCGATCCAATCCTCGAAGGCGATCGGGCTTGCGGCGTTGCGCTCTTCGTAGAGGTCGAGGATGTAGTCGAGTACGCCCGTCCGGGTCCAGCGGAAATGGATGTATCTGGCGCTCAGCATGCGCCGGGCCTCGGCCACGGGGCGCCCCTCGATCACGAGCAGATAGATCGCGGCGGCGAACCCCGCCCGGTCGGCGCCGGACTTGCAGTGCATGACGAACGGTTTCCCGATCGTGCGGAACGCCTCGATCACCTTTCCGATGTCTTCGGCCGGGGCGGCGTGACGCGCGTGGAAGCTGACATTGACCAGTTCCAGCCCCAGTTCACGGCAGCTTTCCTCCTCCACGAGGTAATGCGCCGCCCCGGCGGCGCCGCGAAGGTTGAGCACCGACCGTATTCCCATTTGCTTGAGCCTGACGAAGCGTTCATGCGTGGGCTGGTTGGAGCGGTAGACGCCCGGTGCAACCGGGTGGAAATTGGTCCAGACCTTGCGCAGGATGGCGTGATCGAACCACAGGTTGTAGATCCGCGCGCGCCGGCGGTTCTCGGGGGTCGACAGGTCGGTATTGTAGTAGGCGCGCAGGTCCCGTTCCCAGTCGGAAATCCTTTTCAAGAGGTTCATGGCGCTCCCGCGTTGCGTGCCCGGCGCGCGTGCCGGGCCGCGTCCATCTAGGGACAAAGTCCTGTCAAGGCAAGCGGCGTATCGTCGATTGACGCGCCCGCCCCGGTCCCTAAAGTCGCGCCGTCAGCAGGGAGGTTTCAAGACATGAGCGACGCAGGCGGCCATCCATACCGCGCCATTCCCGGGCCCTCGGTCGTGCCGGACGCCGTTCTGCGGGCCATGCACCGGGCCGCGCCGAACATCTATGCCGGCGAACTGATCGAGATGACCGAGGGGCTCATCCCGGATCTGCGGCGCGTGGCGCGCACGCAGGGCAGCGTGGCGATATACATCAGCAACGGCCACGGCGTCTGGGAGGCGGCACTGGCCAACGTGGCGCAGCCCGGTGACCGGGTGCTCGTGCCTGCCACGGGACGTTTCGGGCACGGATGGGCCGAGGTCGCCCGCAGCCTCGGGCTGGAGGTGGAACTGGTCGATTTCGGGCGGAGCGCCCCGGCAGATCCCGACCGGGTGGAATCGGTCTTGCGCGCCGATACCGCGCGGAGCATCAAGGCCGTGCTGGCAACGCATGTGGACACCTCCACCTCGGTGCTCAACGACGTTGCCGCGTTGCGCGGCGCGATCGACGCGGCAGGGCATCCGGCGTTGCTGATGGCGGATTGCATCGCCTCGTTGGGGTGCGACCGTTTCGAGATGGACGCATGGGGCGTGGACGTGGCCGTGACCGGCAGCCAGAAGGGGCTGATGCTGCCGCCGGGATTGGGATTCGTGTTTTTCAGTGACCGCGCGGCGCGGGCCCGCGCGGGCCTGCCGCGCGTGTCGAAATACTGGGACTGGGCGCCGCGGGCGGAACCCGAGATATTCTACCAGTATTTCGGGGGCACGGCGCCAACCCACCATCTCTACGGTTTGCGCGCCGCGCTGGACATGATTCATGCCGAAGGGATCGAGGCTGTCTGGGCACGCCACGAGCGGCTGGCGCAGGCTATCTGGGCGGCGTGCGACGCTTGGGGGGCAGCCGGTGCGCTGCGCCTCAACGTGGCCGATCCGGTACATCGCAGCCGCGCGGTGACGTCGCTCTCGCTCGACGCGCCGGATGGCACCCGCCTGCGGGACTGGGTGATGGCCGAGGCGGGCGTAACCCTTGGAATCGGGCTTGGCATGGCTACCGAGGATGATCCGGGGGGTGACGGCTTCTTTCGGATCGGCCACATGGGACATGTCAACGGGCACATGGTGCTGGGCGTTCTCGCCGCGATGGAGGCCGGGATGTCTGCCCTCGAGATCCCCCGCGGGCCGGGCGCGGTCGAGGCGGCAGCGGCGGTGCTGGCGCGCGGGGCCTAGCTCAGCCGCGCCGACCGATCCTGTCTATCAGCAGCTTGAGGCCATACGCCACTGCCACGACGCCGGCCAGACCGAACGCGGCCCGGATGGCGATGAAAAGCCACAGCAAGTTCACAAGCCCCATGATGAGTGCGGCATTCGTATAGTCGGGCGCTTTCTGAAGGTTCCCGCGTCGCATGACGAAATCCTAGCGCGGGAATCGGGCTTGTCAGATCAAATTTTGTACCGGCGCTGTCACGCGCGGGCCTCCGCCAGCGCCTCGGGAAGGATCCTTGCCAGCACGGCCATGTCCTCTGGCCGGCCGCAGCTGATGCGGATGCATCGGTCCTGCGGGGCGACGAAGGGCATGCGCACGAATACCCCGCGCTCCACCAGGCCCGAGAGGACGCGGCGGGCGAAATCGCCGTCCCCGCCGCAATCGACAGCCACGAAGTTGGCGGCCGAAGGCAGGGCGGCAAGGCCGTTGTCATGGGCGATACGGGCGATTTCTTCGCGTGCGCCGGCGGTGCGATCCCGCACCTCGGCCAGCCAGCCCTGATCCCCGAGCGCAGCCAGCGCCCCGGCCTGGGCCACACGGTTGATGCCGAAATGGTTACGTATCTTGTCGAAACCACGGATGAGCCCGGGATGTCCCATTGCATAGCCGATGCGGGCCCCGGCCATACCGTAAGCCTTTGAAAACGTTCGCATGCGGATCACGCGGGGATCGTCCGCCGCGATCGGCGCAGCGGTACCGTCCGGCGCGAACTCGACATAGGCCTCGTCGAGCACCAGCAACGTGCCGTCCGGCAGATCATCGAGCATGGTGGCGATGGTCTCTCCGCTGTGCCACGTGCCCATCGGGTTGTCAGGGTTGGAAAGGTAGACGATCTTGGCGTCCGTCTCGCGCGCCTTGGCGAACAGCGCCTGCGGATCCTCGCGGTCGTTTCGGTAGGGCACCTTCTGCAGCGTCCCGCCGAAGCCGGCCACATGGTAGTTGAACGTGGGATATGCGCCATCGGAGGTCACCACCGTGTCTCCCGGCGCCACCAGCAGCCGCACAAGGTTGCCAAGCAGGCCGTCGATCCCTTCGCCGACAACGATGTTTTCCGGCTTCACCCGGTTGTGCGCAGCCAGGGCATGGCGTAGCGCATGGCTGTCGGGCTCGCCGTATTTCCAGATCTCCGGCACCGCGGCCTGCATTGCCGACACGGCCGCCGGCGAGGGGCCGAACAGGCTCTCGTTCGCACCGAGACGGGCATGGAACGGGGCGCCGCGGGCGCGTTCCTGTTCCTCCGGCCCGACAAAGGGCACGCTGGCGGGCAGGCTGGCGACGAGGTCGGTGTAACGCGGTCCGGTCATGGCGCGCAGCTAAAGCGATCGCGCGCCGAAGTGCAAGCGGACGGACCGCGCGCCCGAAACCCCGGCTGGCCGGGCGGCGCCGGTATCGCGCCCGTGCGGCGGCGCCTGTCAGCCCAGCTCGGCCAGCCGGGCCAGCGCGGCGCGCAGCTTGGTTTCCTCCTCCTCGCGGGCGCGCAGGTTTTCGCGGGCCTCCTCGACCACGTCCTCGGGCGCGCTTTCCACGAACTTGGGGTTGTTCAGCCGACCGCGCAGGCTGCCCAGCTCCTTCTCGAGCTTGCCGAGTGTCTTTTCGAGCCGCGCCTGTTCCTCGGCCACGTCGATCACGTCGGCCAGGGGCAGGCCGAAATTGCCACCTTCCACCGCCACGGTGATGCAGCCCTTGGGCAGCGTCTCGGCACGGGTCAGGCTGTCGATACGGGCCAGCCGCTTGATCATCATCTCGTTTCGTTCCCAGGCACGCTGGCCGGCCTCGTCGAGTTCGGTCACCAAAACGGGGATGTCCAGCCCCGCCGGCACGTGCACCTGTGCCCGCGCGGACCGGATCGACTCGATCAGCGCGATGACCCAGTTCATCTCGCGGTCGGCCGCCTCGTCGATCAACTCGTCGCCGTAGGCGGGCCAGTCGGCGTGGATGAGCATCTTGTCGCGCTCGCCCAGGGTGCCCCAGAGCTCCTCGGTGATGAAGGGCATGATGGGATGCAGCAGGATCAGGCATTGGTCGATCACCCACGCCATCGTCACCTGCGTTTCGGTGCGGGTGCCCTCGTCCCCGTCCATCAGGAGCGGCTTGGAGAACTCCACGTACCAGTCACAGACCTTGCCCCAGACGAAGGCGTAGAGCGCGTTGGCCGCGTCATTGAACCGGAACTGCTCCAGCGCGGTGTCGACGGTCTGGCGCACCCGCGCGGTCTCGCCGACGATCCAGCGGTTCACGGTCGCCTCCGGCTGCGGCACGGTGCCCGACGAGCCCGTGGCGCCGTTCATCTCGGCAAAGCGGGCGGCGTTCCACAGCTTTGTCCCGAAATTGCGGTAGCCGGCGATGCGTTGCGGGCTGAGCTTGAGGTCGCGGCCCATGGCGGCCATCGCCGTGAGCGTGAAGCGCACCGCGTCGGCCCCGTACTCCTCGATCAGCTCGATGGGGTCGAGCACGTTGCCCAGAGACTTCGACATCTTCTTGCCCTTCTCGTCGCGGACGAGGGCATGGACGTAGACATGGGAAAACGGCTTCTGCCCGACCACGGCGTACTGCATCATCATCATCCGCGCGACCCAGAAGAAGATGATGTCGAACCCGGTCACCAACACGCTGGTGGGGAAGTATTTTTCCAGCTCCTTGGTGTCCTCGGGCCATCCCAGCGTGCCGATGGGCCAGAGCCCGGAGGAGAACCACGTGTCGAGCACGTCCTCATCCTGCGTCAAGGGCTTCCCGCCGGCCTGTGCCTGCGCCTCTTGCTCCGTCGCGGCGCAGTACTGGTTGCCGTCCGCGTCGTACCACACCGGGATCTGGTGGCCCCACCAGAGCTGGCGGGAAATGCACCACGGCTCGATGTTCTCAAGCCAGTGGAAGTAGACCTTGCGGTCCTGCTCGGGCATGATGTTGACCTCGCCCGAGCGGACGGCGTCGATCGCCGGGCCGACGATCTTTTTCGTGTCCACGAACCACTGGTCGGTCAGCATGGGCTCGATCACGACCTTCGAGCGGTCGCCGAAAGGCTGCATGATCGGCTTGTTTTCCACGAAAGGCACGGTCTCGCCCTGGTCATTCTCGCTCATCACGGCGAGCCCTTCACCGGTGATCTGGTCGACGACCCTCTTGCGCGCCTCGAAACGGTCCAGCCCGCGCAGGTCGTCGGGCACGAGGTTCAGAGCATCGACCTCCTCGATGGTGAAATCCGCGCCGTTGGCGATTTCCTGCGCGCGGGCGGCGCAGGTGGCGTAATCCGGGCCGTCGTCGCGCATGTGGGCCTTGGTGTCCATAAGGCGATACATCGGGATGCCGCCGCGCTTGGCCACCTCGTAGTCGTTGAAGTCGTGCGCGCCGGTGATCTTGACCGCCCCCGAGCCGAAATCAGGGTCGGGGTAGTCGTCGGTTATGATCGGGATCATGCGGCGGTGCTCTTTCGGGCCGACCGGGATCTCGCAGAGCTTGCCGACGATCGGGGCATAGCGTTCGTCCGAGGGGTGCACCGCCACCGCGCCGTCGCCCAGCATCGTCTCGGGGCGGGTGGTGGCGATCGAGATATAGTCGCGCTCTTCCTCCAGCACGACATTGCCGTCGTCGTCGCGCTCGACATAGGTATATGTCTCGCCGCCCGCGAGCGGGTACTTGAAGCGCCACATCGCCCCGGGCGTCTCGACGTTCTCCACCTCGAGGTCCGAGATGGCGGTCTCGAAATGCGGATCCCAGTTGACCAGCCGCTTGCCGCGGTAGATCTGGCCCTTGTGGTACATGTCCACGAACACCTTGATGACGGCGTCGTGGAAATTGCCATCCTCGCCCTCGGGCGCGCCGGGGGCGCCGGACATGGTGAAGGCGTTGCGCGACCAGTCGCAGGAGGCGCCGAGACGCTTGAGCTGGTTGATGATCTGGCCACCCGAATGGGTTTTCCATTCCCAGACTTTTGCGAGGAACGCCTCCCGCGTGAAATCGGTCCGCTTGAGACCCTGTTCGCCGAGCTGGCGTTCGACGACCATCTGGGTCGCGATGCCCGCGTGGTCCTGACCGGGCTGCCAGAGCGTGTCGAAGCCGCGCATGCGGTGCCATCGGATCAGGATGTCTTGAAGGGTGTTGTTGAAGGCGTGCCCCATGTGCAGGCTGCCCGTCACGTTGGGCGGCGGGATCATGATGCAGAAGGGGTCCGCGCCCTCGCGCGCGTTCGCGCCGGCCTCGAAGGCGCCGGCGCTCTCCCATGCCTCGTAGATGCGGCCCTCGGCCTCGGCCGCGTTGAATGTCTTGTCCATCGCCATCTGTCGCGGTCCCCGCAGTCTCGCCTGTCCTCGATCGGGCCTCGAATAGCGAATGTCCGGGCGAAGGAAAAGCCGTTTAGGGGCTTTGCCCCCGGTGCGCCGCGCCGGGCGGCGTCGGGCTTAAACCCCTGCAAGGGCCGTGCTACAAGCTGCCAATGACTGCAGACATGCAAAATGCGCCGGTGCAGATCGCGCGCCACAGGTTCAAGCTGCGGGTGTGGATCACCTCGCGGCTCTGGGCGCAGGTGATCGCGGGCATGGTGCTGGGGTTCGGTCTCGGCCTCGTCCTGAGCCCGACGGCGGGGCTGGTGGCGCCCGCAACCGCCGAGGTGATCGGTCTCTGGCTGGCGCTGCCCGGCCAGATTTTCCTTGCGTTGATCGCCATGGTTCTGGTGCCGCTGATATTCTCGTCGATCGTTGGCGGGCTGGCCGGCGCCGGGTCGGGTGAGGCTCTGCGCGCGGTCGGTCTGAGGCTTGCGGCGTTCATCCTGCTGACCAGCACGTCGGCGGCAGCGCTCGGGGTGGCGCTGGCCCTGTGGCTGCACCCCGGCGCCGGGATCGCCGCCTTGTCCGAACCGCCGCCGCTGCCCACGCGCGCGGCGCCACCGGCGCCGGACATTGCGGACGGGAACGGGTTGACCGAACCGTCCGCGCTGCCTGACCTGATCGTGAACGTGCTGCCGGCCAATCCCACCGCCTCGATCGTGAAGGGAGACATGCTCGCGGTCGTGGTGCTGGCGCTGCTGGTGGGCATATCCGTCACGCAGGTCCAGAACGACCGTGCCGCCCCGTTTCTTGCGCTGATGGACGCGCTGCTGTCGATTTCCATGAACATCGTCAAATGGGCGATGTTCCTTGCCCCTTACGCCGTGTTCGGCCTGATGGCCCAGCTGGTGATGCGCACGGGGGTGGAGACGATGATCGGCATTTCCGGCTATGTCGGGGTTGTGCTGCTGGGGCTGGCGGCGCTTTTGTGTCTCTACCTTGCTTTGGCGCTGGTTCTCGCCCGCGTGAGCCCGCGCCGCTTTTTCGAGGCGGCCGGCGGCAATCTCTTGCTCGCCTTCTCGACCTCCAGTTCCTCGGCGGTGATGCCGGTCACGATCCAGACGGCGCGCCAGCTGGGCGTGCCGGAAAGCACCGCCAACCTGGTGGTGCCGCTCGGGGCGACGATGAACATGGCGGGCACCGCGCTCTACCAGGCGGTGGCGATCCTGTTTCTGGCCCAGCTTGCGGGGGCGGAGCTCGCACCCGTGCAGATCGCGCTTGTCGTCGGTACGCTGGTGGCCTCCAGCATCGGCGCGCCGGGCACGCCGGGCGTCAGCATCGCCATCCTGATCAATGTCGCCACCGGCATGGGTATTCCTGTCGAGGGGATGGTCATCATCCTCGGCGTGGACCGTCTGCTCGACATGTGCCGGACGGCGGTGAACGTCACGGGCGATCTGGTCGCGGCGGTGCTGCTGCGTGCGGTCGGAGAGGCGGGCACCCCCGGTGACGGGGGCAGGCCCGCCTGACCGTCTATTCCCGGCGCTCCGCGGCCACGCCGGCGTCCGTCAGCGGCGCGCGCTCGCCCGGGCGGACGACCTCCGGATCATAGGGGGTGCGGGCGAATACCTCCTCGACCATGGGGGCGAAGAAGTCGAGCGGAAGATCGTCGTAATCGGGATCAAAGCTGGCCTGGTCCCAGCGCTCGCAGAACGTGGCGCAGTCGTCGAAATACGGGTGGCCGCGATAAGCCTCGCGTTTGTCGGGGTCCGCGCCGACATGGTGGCCGTAATAGGCCAGCTGGAAATCGCCATGTTTTTCCACCACCCACGTGCATTGCTCGCGCACGAAGGGCTTGAGGATCGTGGCGGCGTATTCGTCGTGGTTGTAGGGCGCGTAGATGTCGCCGATATCGTGCAGTAGCGCCGATACCACCCAGTCGGTATCCGCCCCGTCGCGCCAGGCCCGGGTGGCCGATTGCACCGAGTGGCCGAGCCGCGTGATCTGGTAGCCCGATAGGCTCTCGTCCAGCTCCACCAGCGCCTTCAGCAGCCGCTTGGCGGTGTGCCTTGTGTGATCGATCTCGTGGGCCGTGAGGAACTCGTAATCCTCTTTCGTGCCGTCCTTCATCTGGGTGAAGCTGACCTTGTCCATCATCCGTAGAAGCCTTTCGTGTCTGCCTTTGCGCCGTTCATGAGGGACGCTGATTGCGCCTGCCGGATTTCATCGTAGAGCGCGAGGCTCTCGGGCGCAAATGGCGTGCGCGGCGGGGTGAAATTGATGAAGTTGCCGGTGCGGTCGGCCCCGCGGGCGAGGATGGCGTAATCCTTCTCGGCGACCTGCTGCGCGATCTCGGGCGAGCAGAAGCGCACGGCCACCGCGATGCGGCGGTCATCGGAGCTGTTCGGCCCGGACCCGTGGATCATCAGCCCGTGATGGAGCGACACCTGGCCGGGTTGAAGGATCGCCGGCACGCGGTCTTCCTGTGCCACCTCGACGCGGATCTCCTGCCCGCGCGAAAGCAGGTTGTTCTCGTCGTCGGTGTCTTCGTGGGGCAGGATCGGGTTGCGGTGGCTGCCGCGCACGAAATCCATGCAGCCCGATTGGGGCGTGGCCGGCGAGAGCGCGATCCACGCGGTGACGAGGTTTTCCACCGCGCCGAACCCCCAATAGGTGAGGTCCTGGTGCATTGAGACGACCGATTTGGTGCCCGGCTCCTTGATGAAGAATTCGGTGGACCAGATGAGGATATCCGGCCCTAGGATGCCTTCGACCACGTCGAGCACGCGCGGGTCCGCGGCGACGCGGTGGGCCAGCGGGATCACCGCGTGGGCGTTGATGCGCTTGTAGGTGTTGAGCGGAAGCGGCAGGCCGTTGTCGAGCCATTCGGCCTCCAGCGCCTCCAGCTCGGCGCGCAGCCCCGCGGCCTCATCGGGCGGCATGATGTCGATGGGATGAAGATAGCCGTCTTCGCGGTAGCGGGCGACCTGATCTGCGGCCAGCCGGCCTTGCGAGAGGGGGATGGTGTCGGGCATGTCCCGGGTTCCTCTTCATGTATGTTTCGGGCACATTAACGCATGGGGCGCGGATCGCAGCACGGGGGTGCTGGACGCTGAGGCCAAGTTGAGCTTAGCCTTGCGGGCATCAGTGTTCCCGTCCCCTCTCTCAACTGGCTGCGCGTCTTCGAGGCGGCGGCGCGCTGCGAGAGCTTCGCCCGCGCTGCCGACGAACTCAACATGAGCGCTGCGGCGGTGAGCCAGCAGGTCCGCGCGCTGGAAGAGAGGGTGGGGTCCAAGCTCTTCATCCGCCGAGCCCACGCGGTGCGGCTTACCGAGGTGGGGCGGGCCTACCTTCCGGGTGTGCAGCAGGCGCTGCTGACGGTGCAGGCCGCGACCGAAGGGCTTTTTGGTCCGGCCCGCGCGCAACAGCTTTACGTGGAGTCCTCGCTCATCTTCGCGCACGGGGTGCTCGCGCCGCAGCTGGCCGCCTTCGAGGCCGCCGCGCCGCAGGTGGCGCTCATGCTCACCACCGCCAACGACATTACCGAGATCGTTCAGCGCTACGCCGATCTGCAAGTGATCTTCGGCAATCCGTTGAGCTTCGGTTCGGAGGGGGATTTCCTCTTGGGTGAAAGGCTTTACCCGGTGGCGCGGCCGGAGGTTGCGGCGGCGATCGAGGCCCCGCAGGACTTGCTCGCGCACCGGCTGATCGAGGTGACGACGCATCGCGCGGGCTGGGCCTACATGCTGGGTGAGCTGGGCGTGGCGCCGCGCGATGTGCGTCATGCCTATGCCGACAACACGCGCATGGCGATGGCGCTGGCCTCGGAGGGGATGGGCGTGGCGCTGGCGCGCGCGCCAGCCTCGGACAAGGCGATGCGCGAGGCGGGGCTCGTGGCCTGCCTGCCCGGTGTCGAGGTGGAGGGGCGCGAGGGGTATCATCTCGTCTATCCCGACCGCGCCAGCCTGCGCCCGCCCGCCACGGCCTTCCGTGGGTGGCTGATGGGGCTTTGCAAGCGGCTGTGAGAGCGCCCCTTGTCACGCCAGCGGCCCCGGCGTATACGCCCGCCCTGACCCGGTAAGGAGCCCCCGCCATGCATGGCAGCGCCAACCTCAACATAATGATCAAGGCGGCGCGCAAGGCCGGGCGGTCGCTGGTCAAGGATTTCCGCGAGGTGGAAAACCTGCAGGCCTCGATGAAAAGCGCGGGCGATTTCGTCAGCCGGGCCGATATCGCGGCGGAGAAGATCCTCAAGGACGAGCTGCGCGGCGCCCGCCCCAATTACGGCTGGCTGGCCGAGGAGGGCGGCGGCGAGGACGGCGAGGACCCCACGCGCCGCTGGCTGGTCGACCCGCTGGACGGGACGACGAACTTCCTGCACGGCCTGCCGCACTGGGCGGTCTCGATCGCTCTGGAGCACAAGGGGCAGGTCGTGGCGGGCGTGATCTTCGACGCGGCCAAGGACGAGCTGTTCGTGGCCGAGAAGGGCGAGGGCGCGTGGCTGAACGAGACGCGGCTGAGGGTATCCAAGCGGTCGCGTATGATCGAATCGGTCTTTGCCACGGGCGTTCCCTTCGGCGGGCGGTCCGACCTGCCTCAGACACTGCAGGATCTTGCCCGGCTCATGCCGGGCTGCGCCGGCGTGCGCCGGTGGGGATCTGCCGCGCTGGACATGGCCTACGTGGCGGCCGGCCGGTACGAGGGGTTCTGGGAACGGCGCCTGAACGCATGGGACCTTGCCGCCGGGCTGGTGATCGTGCGCGAGGCAGGCGGTCTGGCCGGGCCGGTCCGCGAGGGGGGCGACATCCTGGAGGATGGCGAGGTGATCTGCGCCAATGACCAGGTTTTCGACCGCTTCGCCGCCACGATCCGCGGCGCCTGACGGCACGCTCATCAAGCCCTTGCGGGCTTTCTTCGCGAAAAGGACCGCGGCGAGGCCCGATGAGCGCTAGCTGTCGGAGGGGTGGTTCACGCCGTCCGCCCACGGGATCGGCTCAAGTTCGGCGGGATTGATCCCCTCGATGCAACCGATGTTCACGCCGTATTCGTGCGGGTTGGACCGTCGCCTGTGATGGGTGTAGATTCCGCAGACGGAACAGAAGTAATGCCGCGCCGTCCCGGTGTTCCATTGATAGAGCAAGAGCCTGTCGGCACCCTTGACCACCTCTAGGCAGTTCAGCGGGACACTGATCGTTGCCGCCGCACGGCGCCGGCAGAAGCTGCAATCGCAGCGATGCGCGCCGGCCAGCCCGTCCGCGGGCATCTCGATACGCAACTCCACCGTCCCGCAGTGACAGGTTGCCCGTGTTGCATTCATTGTCTTTTCCTGACCCTTGGGACCTTCGTGCGCACGTAGCGGTAGTCTGCGTCAGGGTGCGGTGGGTGGCCGTGCGTCCTGCGCCAGAAGCGGGCACCGCCGTGCCGTAGCAGCAGCGGAAGGGTCAGTGCCGCCCCGACCACGAATCCGCCGGCATGCGCCCAGTAGGCCACGCCGCCCTGTGCCGCGTCCATGCCTGCGCCGCCGAACAGCTGGAAGGTGAACCAGAGCGCCAGCATGATCCAGGCCGGGATGGTGATGATCTGGATGAAGAATACGAAGATGACGAGGATATCCACGCGCGCCTTGGGAAAGAGCAGGAGATACCCGCCCATCACGCCGGCGATCGCGCCGGAGGCGCCCACCGTGGGCACCGACGAATACGGCGCGGCCAGAACATGCGCCAGCGCCGCGCCGATGCCGCAGGCGAGATAGAAGAGCAGGTAACCCAGGTGGCCCATCTCCTCTTCCATGTTGTCGCCGAAGATCCACAGGAACAGCATGTTGCCCGCAAGATGCATGATCCCGCCGTGCATGAACATCGAGCTGAGCATGTTGAAATACGTGCCCTCCCGCGTGACCAGGACCGGCACCATCGCCCAGTCCATGAAGAAGGCGTTGAGCGCGCGCGGGTCGTTGAACAGCGGCCAGTACGCGAGGAATATGCCGATATTGGCGGCCATCAGCGCGTAGGTCACGTAGGGCACGCGGCCCGACGGGTTGTGATCGCGGATCGGGATCATGCGCCATAGCTAGCGCGGTTGCCCGCCGTCGGAAAGCACAAGTTTTTCGCGGCCGGCGCGCGCGGTCGCGCGCACCGATCCTGTCAGGACATGCCGCCAAGCAATGCCGCGTTCCCGCCCGATGCGGTGGTATCGACGCAGACATGCCGTTCGTGACAGACATGGCCCTTGTCCGGTTGGCCGGTGACGAGCGGCAGGATCGGGCCATCGCGTTGCGCGAGCGCCTGCGCGTAGTTCCGGCCCGTCTCGGCATCGCCCCACCAGATCGCGCCCGACATTCCGTCGAGACGGCTCAGCAGGTCCGGCCCGACATGGCCGGTGGCCTCGACGGCCGCGCCGCCGAGGTCGCGCACCGCGTTCGCCTGCGCCTTGGCGGCCTCGGCCCCCGGGCCGAGGCAGAGCAGCGCCGGGCGGCGGTAGGTGCCCAGCCGGTTCGATTCGCCCGTGGGTCCGGGCAACACGATGTCGTCGAGCCGCATCTCCTGCCCGACATTAGCCCGCGCCAACGCCTTTGAGAGATCGCTTTCGCCCATTTCTTCGGACCATTCGCCGCCTTGCTCGGGCGTGCCCGGACGGGTGAACCGTGCAAGATAGTGGGGCCCGCCTGCCTTGGGGCCGGTGCCGGACAGCCCCTCGCCGCCGAAGGGCTGGCTGCCCACGATGGCGCCGATCTGGTTGCGGTTGACGTACATGTTGCCGACATGGACACGCTCGGTGACGTGTTGCACGCGGTCGTCGATGCGGGTCTGCAGGCCAAAGGTCAGGCCATAGCCCGTCCCGTTGATATCCTCGATCACGCGGTCGAGCTGGCCGGCCTTGTAGGTTGCAAGGTGCAGCACGGGGCCGAATATCTCGCGCTCCAGATCGTTGATGCCGTTCACCTTGATCAGGGTGGGCGCGATGAAAGTGCCGGCGTTGGGCGTCTTGAGCTCGTGGATCAGGCGGCCCTCGGCGCGGGCAGTCTGGATATGCGCGTCGATGCTCTGCTGCGCCTCGGCGTCGATGACCGGCCCGACATCGGTGTGCAGGTGCCATGGCTTGTCGAGCCTGAGGGCGTCCATCGCGCCGGTCAGCATTTCGATGAAGCTGTCGGCGATGTCCTCTTGCACGTAGAGGCAGCGCAGCGCCGAGCAGCGTTGCCCGGCCGACTGGAAGGCGGATTCCACGATCGCCTGCACGGCCTGCTCGGGCAGGGCCGTGGAATCCACGATCATCGCGTTCAGCCCGCCGGTTTCCGCGATGAGCGGCGCGCCGGGGGCGAGGTTGTCGGCCATGGCGGCGCGGATCTTGCGGGCGGTGTCGGTGCGGGCGAGGATCATCTGCCGGATGAAGTTCACGTGCTGCGGTCGGACCGGATGAGCGTGGTGCCGGGCGCGGATGGCTGGCCCGTGGCCTACGAGTACGCCGTCGGCGG
>NZ_JBISDG010000026.1:0-50173 GCF_044472985.1 Roseovarius salis
CCCCCCCCCCCCCCCCCCCCCCCCCCCCCCCCCCCCCCCCCCCCCCCCCCCCCCCCCCCCCCCCCCCCCCCCCCCCCCCCCCCCCCCCCCCCCGCCCCCGGTCAGAACAATCCTTCGATCTCGCCTGCCTCGTTCAGCCGGATGTTCTCGGCCGCCGGCTTGCTGGGCAGGCCGGGCATGGTCATGATCTCGCCGCAGACCACCACAACGAACCCCGCCCCGGCGCTGAGGCGCACCTCGCGGATGGGCACGGAATGGCCGGTGGGCGCACCGCGCAGGTTCGGATCGGTCGAGAAGCTGTACTGCGTCTTGGCCATGCAGACGGGCAGGTGGCCGTAGCCCTGCTCCTCCCACAGCTTGAGCTGGTCGCGGATCTTCTTGTCGGCCAGCACCTCGTCGGCGCGGTAGATGGACTTCGCGACGCGTTCGATCTTGTCGAACAGCGGCAGGTCGTCGCGGTAGAGCGGGGCGAACTGGCTGACGCCGCTGTCGGCCACCTCGGCCACGCGACGGGCCAGTGCCTCGGCCCCCGCGCCGCCATCAGCCCAGTGGCGGCTGACCACGGCCTCGCTGCCCTGCCCGGCGACGTAGTCCTTGACCGCCTCGATCTCCGCCTCGGTGTCCTTGATGAAATGGTTGATCGCCACCACGACCGGCACGCCAAAGGACTTGAGGTTGCCGATATGCCGGCCGAGGTTCGCACAGCCCGCCTTGACGGCCTCGACGTTCTCCTCGCCCAGGTCCTCCTTGGCGACCCCGCCGTTCATCTTCATGGCGCGCACCGTGGCCACCAGCACGACGCAATCCGGCGCAAGGCCTGCCTTGCGGCACTTGATGTTCATGAACTTCTCGGCGCCCAGATCGGCCCCGAATCCGGCTTCGGTCACGACGTAATCCGACAGCTTCAGCGCCGTCTTGGTGGCGATGACCGAGTTGCAGCCATGCGCGATGTTGGCGAACGGCCCGCCATGCACGAAGGCGGGGTTGTTCTCCAGCGTCTGCACGAGGTTGGGCTGCATCGCGTCCTTCAGCAGCACGGTCATCGCGCCCTCGGCCTTGATGTCGCGGCAGTAAACCGGCGTGCGGTCGCGGCGATAGGCCACGATCATCGCGCCGAGCCGTTCCTCGAGGTCCTTGAGATCCTTTGCGAGGCACAGGATCGCCATGACCTCCGACGCCACGGTGATGTCGAACCCGCCCTCGCGCGGGAAGCCGTTGGCCACCCCGCCCAGGCTGCAGGTGATCTGCCGCAGGGCGCGGTCGTTCATGTCGACCACCCGGCGCCACTGCACCCGGCGCACGTCGATCTCCTGCGCGTTGCCCCAGTAGATGTGGTTGTCGATCATCGCCGACAGGAGGGAATGGGCGCTGGTGATGGCGTGGAAATCGCCGGTGAAGTGCAGATTCATGTCCTCCATCGGCACCACCTGCGCATGGCCGCCGCCCGCGGCGCCGCCCTTCATGCCGAAGTTCGGCCCGAGGCTGGCCTCGCGGATGCAGATCATCGCCTTCTTGCCGATGCGGTTCAGCCCGTCGCCAAGGCCCACGGTGGTCGTGGTCTTGCCCTCGCCCGCCGGGGTCGGGTTGATGGCGGTCACGAGGATCAGCTTGCCGCTGTCATTCGACTGGACGGAATCGATGTAGTCCTGGCTGATCTTGGCCTTGTCATGGCCATAGGGCAGCAGGTGCTCGGACGGGATGCCGAGCTTGCCGCCGATGTCCTGGATCGGCTTCTTCTGGGCTTCGCGTGCGATCTCGATGTCGGATTTGTGGCTCATGTCTGGTCCTCTGGTGGCCGCAGATGGCGAGAATTCTGGCCCGCTGCTTACCGGGTCGGCCAAGGTATACGAATTGCGAATCCGACATTTCCAGTTTCTCTTGCGGCGGGATGCCGCAGCGCGGTTTCGTATCGGAAACCGACGTCACGACACGCCCCAAAACCCCTCCTTCGGCGTCGCCGTCCGCCGGTCGCCAACCTCGCGCCCCGCCCCGCGGCCGGCCGGGTCCGGGGGTGATTCCACGATGCCCTCACCCCTGCCCGAACAGCCCGGTCAATGCCCGTCTGACCAGCCTCGACACGGATGGGCGGCGACGGCGGACAAAGGGCATGGGGCGGCACACCTCCATGGCCGCCACGCCGACGCGGGCGGTCAGCGCCCCGTTGACGATCCCCTCCCCGAAGCGGCGCGAAAGCTTCGAGATCACGCCGCCGCCGGCGACCGAGCCCAGCATGTCGTCGCCGACCGCCACCGCGCCCGTGGCCACGACATGCGTCAACACCGCCCGCGCCAGACGCCAGCCGCCGACAATGCCCGACCGCCCGCCGTAGATTTCCGCGATGCGCCGGATCATCCGCAGGTTCGCGGTGAGCGCAACCACCACGTCAGCCGCCGTGAGAGGGACCAGCGCCGTCACGGCGGCGACCTGCCGCGCGGCGGCCTCGACCTCTTGCGCGGCGGCGGCATCAAGCGGGGACAGGATCTCGGCCTCGGCCAGCCCCAGAAGATCCGCGGCGTCGAACTGGTCCGGCGCGGTGCTGCGCAGCCGGTCGCGGCCGAGACGCGCCTCCTCGCGCCCGGCATAGAGGCTGTCGAGTCCGCCGGTCACCCGCCGCGCCTTGGCAAGGTCCGCTTCCGACAGGGCCGCCTCGGCCATGCGGTGCAGCGTGTCCAGCCGCTTGAGCCGGGAAAGGGCCGCGAATTCCCGCACCGCCAGAACGGTCAGCAGCATCAGCAGCGCACCGACGATCGCCAGCACGGCATAGCCCAACGGCGCGGACCGGCTGAGCATCCCCGCCAGGAAATCCCAGACCGTGACCGACACCATCGCCGCCAGCAGGATCGCCGTCAGCCCCCACGCCCACCGCGCCAAGCGCGACGGCCGGTGCGATGCCAACAGCGCCGCGGCCTGCATCGCCCGCCCGTCCGGCGCTGCCGCCCCGTCGTCAGGTATTGGCGGGGCGGTGTCCGGCCCCTCGGCGGGCTCCGTCTCGTCAAGATCGATGAGTATCGGGCCATTGGTCATAGCCTGTCTCCAACAAGGAACTGCGCCGCCCGGTCGAGCCGGATATGGGGCGGCCCGTCGCCCGGCCTGAGTTTCAGCGGCGCGGGCGCGAAGCGCATCGCGCGGTACTCGGCCCCGGGCCATGCCCCCGCCCCGGCCCGTGCCGGCGTCAGCAGGCGCGCCGGGTCCTCCGGCAACTCGCCGGGGTGAACGGCGACCTGCCGGCCGCGGCTGCCATCCTCGTTGAGAAGCGTGCCGCGCACGCATGGCACCTCCGCCCCGCCGTGACGGCGTGTCTCCTCGGTCGTGGCACGCAGCGCGGCAATGGCCATGGCGCGCGTCTCGGCCCCGGCGAAATCCGCCCGGTCCCGCGCCTCGCGCATCAGCGCCGCCGTGATCGCCGACAGCCTGTCATGCTGGAGGTGATGCAGGTGGTCGGCCTTGGTGGCCGCGAAAAGGATCCTTTCCACCCGGCGCCCCGTCAGAAGACGGGCGAGAAAGGCGTTTCGCCCCGGACGGAACGCGCCGAGGATATCGGCCATGGCCTGGCGCATGTCCTCGACCGCCGCGGGCCCGCGATGAATGGCGCCAAGCACGTCGACCAGAACGACCTGACGGTCGATGCGGGCGAAATGGTCGCGAAAGAAGGGTTTCACCACCCGCGCCTTGTAGGCCTCGTAGCGCCGTTCCATCTCGCGCCAGAGCGACCGGCGCGGCACGCTGCGCGGTTCCGGCAGCGGCGCGAAGGTCAGCGCCGGCGACCCCGCCAGATCGCCCGGCAGCAGGAAACGCCCCGGCGTGCAGTCCGAATAGCCCGCGTCACGGGTGGCCTTCAGATAGCCGGCAAAGGACCGTGCCAGCGCCTGTGCCCGTGGCTCGTCCAACCGCGCGGCGGGATCCGTCTCGCCGGACAGTGCGGCGAACTCAGCGCCTTCGGGGCGGGCGGCGACCCGCGCGAGGGTCTCGGCCGACCATGTCGTGTAATCCTTGTCCAGCAGCGCGAGATCGAGCAGCCACTCGCCGGGGTAGTCCACGATGTCCAGATGCACCGTCCGCGGCCCTGCCACCCCGCCCAGCAACCCAGCAGGCCGCACCCGCAGCGACAGCCGCAGCTCCGACACGGCGCGCGTGCTTTGCGGCCAGTGCGGCTCGGGCCCCGTGAGGGCGGCGAGATGGCTCTCGAAGTCGAAGCGCGGAACCGTGTCGTCGGGCTGGGGCTGAAGGAACGCCGCCGAGATCCGCCCGTCCGCCGCGGCCACGAGGCCCGGCATGCGGCCGCGATCCATCAGGTTGGCGACAAGCGACGTGATGAACACCGTCTTGCCCGCGCGCGAAAGCCCGGTCACCCCCAGCCGGATTACCGGCTCGAAGAAGGTTTCCGAGACGCGCCCGGCCATGTTTTCCGCCCGGCGGGACATCCCGTCTGCGATGGTGGAGAGGACCAATGCCGCTGCCTTCCGTCGTGGTCGTGCCGCCAAGATAGACACCGGGGCCGGCGGATACCAGTGGTGCGGTACCGCGCCAGCTACCGGGATTGCCCGCCACCACGCGGCGCGGTATGTGCGGCGCCATGCCCAGATACGCCCTCAAGGTCGAATACAATGGCGCGCCGTTCGCCGGCTGGCAGCGGCAGGCCGACCAGCCATCCATCCAGGGCGCGATCGAGACGGCACTGACACGGCTGGAACCCGGACCGCATACCATCGCCGCGGCGGGGCGCACCGATGCGGGCGTGCACGCGCTGGCACAGGTGGCGCATTGCGACATGGCGCGCGAGTGGGAGCCTTTCCGCCTGTCAGAGGCGCTGAACCACCACCTCAAGCCGCAGCCGGTGGCGATCCTTGCCTGCGCGCGCGTACCCGATGACTGGCACGCGCGATTCTCGGCCATCGAGCGGCACTACCTGTTCCGCCTGCTCATGCGACGCGCACCGGCGACCCACGACCGCGGTCTGGTGTGGCAAGTCCGCCGCCAGCTGGACGTGCCCGCGATGCGGGCCGGCGCGGCCCATCTGTTGGGGCATCATGACTTCACGACGTTCCGCTCCAGCATCTGCCAGGCGAACAGCCCGCAGAAGACGCTGGACGAGATCACGATCGACGAGGTCACCGGCCTTGGCGGTGCGGAACTGCACTTCCGGTTGCGGGCACGCTCCTTCCTGCACAACCAGGTGCGCTCGATCGTGGGCACGCTGGAACGGGTCGGCGCGGGCGCATGGACGCCCGAGAGCGTCCGGCGCGCGCTGGAGGCGTGCGACCGCGCCGCCTGCGGCCCCGTCTGCCCGCCCCAGGGGCTGTACCTTGCCGGTGTCACCTACCCGGAGGATCCGTTCGCGGGAGCCTCTGCATTTGGCTTTGATTCCGGCGCGACGCGCGGGTAAATGACGGCGCAGCGGTCCCGTAGCTCAACCGGATAGAGCAGCTGACTTCTAATCAGCAGGTTGGGGGTTCGAGTCCTCCCGGGATCGCCAAAGAGGGAATGTCTAGCTTTCGCGCTTCGGCCTGACCAGGAGCCAGCCCGCCCAGATCACGAACAGCACGATCGCGACGGAAAGGACGGATCGCTCGGGTTCGGGGTTCAGGTCCCCGCGTCTGGGCCGGACGCTTGGCTGGAGCGCATCGGATTTCTTGAGAGATGGATCCACGCTGACCTTGAGATCCAGGTTCGCGTTGATCGCGCGCACCACGTTGTCGGTCAGCGGATAGAGCTCCTCGATATAGGATCCCGGCCCCTGGCGGCCGATCACGCTGGTCGAAGGGCGCGCGGGGCCCGTCAACGTAAGCTGCATGGCCAGTGTATCGACTTCGCGGTGACCAACTCCGTATGTATCGGCCGGAACGAGGGCGCGCCGCAGGAATGGCAGCCGCAAGCGCGTGATACCGGACCACCATCCAGCCGCATCCGCGAGGACCAGAGGCTCCGACCCCGTCAACACCTTGCGCAGGTCGGGCCGTCCGAGCGCGCCCACCACGATCGCGGCGTCCGCGGACCCGTCGCGCACGAGGGCGGCCGCGGACCCGGCGGAGGCATCCTCCGCGAACACGAGATCAGGCTCGGGCTCCATCGACGCGGCGACCAGCCTGCCCAGGCGATAGGAGGCCGTTCCGAACGGCCCCACGGCGATCCTTTGGGCCTCTGCCAAGGCATTCGGCCCGGACTGAAGGGTGAGCGCGTGCACCAGGCTGGAGCCGACGACCGCGACCGTCTCGATCCTTTCGTTGCGAATGGCCCGGCCGTTGCGCACGTGAAAGTGGGAAATGCTCGGGACGAGCGCGATGCGCGCCGACCGAAGACTGATCGCGGCGATCGGGTCTACCGTTTCCAGGAATGCCACGCCGCGCCTGGGCACCGCCTGTCTCACGGATCGCAATGCGAGGCTCGCCTCGTCACCACCCACGGCACCGGTTTCGGCAGCGATGGCAAATGGCGGGACCGTCTCGGTCTGGCCCGGCTCCACCAGCCCCAGCTCGGCCAGCGCATCGCGGGCAATGCGCGCAGGGGAACGCCCCTCAATGCCAACCTGTTCATTCAGGCGGCGCATCAGGGACACGTCCAGCTTGTCCGCAAGTCGTGTAAGCGTTGCCTCGATTGACGGGGCGCGCGCCAGGGCGGCCTCGCTTACCAGGGGTGCCGCCTCGTAGGGGGGGAAGAAGGTTTCTGTCGGGACGAGGGTCACGAGACCGAAGTCCCGGATTTCCGGGTCCGTCGCATAACCCACCATCACATCGATCCGGCCCTCTACCAGATCGGTGTAGAGTTGCGCCCGGTCGTTTCCATCGGCCACGACGATGTCGGAAAAGTCCAGCCCGAAAAAGCCCAGCATCGGCTGCAAGCCGTCGCGCGGGCGCTGCACGTATGCCTCTGTCGCGCCCAGCCGCAGCTCCTGCGCAACCGGGCCCAGGTCGCCGATTGTCTCCAGCTCCCGAGCGGTAGCCGTCTCGGCAGTTACAAGCACCGCATAGGTCGACTCGAAGCCGAGCCTCGGAAGAAACTTCAAGCCCAGTTCGTGAAAGGCGAACTGCACACGGCGCCACGCCGCGCCGGCGTCCGTCGTGCCCGCCTGCCCCAGAAGACCGAGCGCAGTCCCCGTATACTCGGGGTAAACGTCGATCGAGCCCTGCCGCAGTGACTCGAAGACTTCGGATGTGGACCCCAGGGGGATGCGCCGCTCGACGCGCAACCCTTCCTCTTCGAGAAGGAGGGCGAACATCTCGGCCAGAATCCGGTTCTCGTCGAAGTCCTTGGAACCGACGACGACGGTCTCACGCCCGCAAGCTGCAACAAGCAGGCAGAGCGAAAGGAGGAAGATCCTGACCATCACCGCGCGTCAACAGATGGGGGGCGACTGCCAGCCGTGCTGTCTTCGCGCAAGCTTCGGAGCAGTCCGACGATTTGCAGCACCAGGATGACAGAGAACGGGATCGCGCCGGTCGCTGCCATGGCCCGCGCAACCTCCACCGATCCGGAAAAGAGCGTGGCCCCGGTGACCAGTGCAACCAGGGATCCCCAGATCATCTTGTAGGATATTTTCGGATCGAGATCGCCACCGCTCGTCATCATCGAGAGAACGAACGTGCCACTGTCGGCCGACGTCACGAGGAAGATGAAGATCAGCAACAGCGCGAGGATGGCAAGCACCTCTGACAGCGGGAAAAAGCGGAAGAAGGCGAAAAGCGCCACCGCGATGTCTTCCGAGACCAGCTCGGAAAGCCCGCCGGGCCCTTGCAATTCGATGTAGAAAGCCGCACCGCCGAAAGTCGAGAACCACAGGATCGACACCAGCGTCGGCATCAAGATGACGCCGGCGCAGAATTCCCGAATGGTCCGGCCGCGCGAGATGCGTGCGATGAACACCCCCACGAACGGGCCCCATGCCAGCCACCAGATCAGGTAAGTGAGCGTCCATCCCGCCGACCAGTTCGAGAGATCCTCGTAGGGAAAAAGGTGGAAGGACATCGCGAAGAAGCGCGAGCCGTAGGCACCTATCGTGTCGACGAAAATATCTAGGATGAAACTGGTCGGGCCGGCCAGCAGGACAAAGCCCATGATTGTCAGGGCGAGCAAGACGTTGAAGTTGGAAAGAAGCCTGATCCCCTTGTCCACCCCGGTGCTCGCCGAAAACATGTAGCAGACGAACAGGACGCTCAATATCGCAAGCGAAACGGTATCGCTTTTCTCGATGCCGAAAACCGAATTCAGGCCCGAACGCACTTGCAGCGCGCCCATGGCGAGTGAGCCGGCCAGGCCAAAGACGACGGCGATAACGCCGAGCACGTCCGCTCCGACCACCAGCTGGCGAGAGCGCCGCCCCTCGAACAGCGTGAGGATGGGCGTCGAAATCAGGGGTTTTCCGCCGCGGCGGAAAACGAAATAGGCGATCACCAGCGTGCAGACACCATAGATCGACCAGGCGTGAAAGCCCCAGTGGAGATTGGTGATCACCATGGCCTCGCGGGCCGCAGCCGGCGTGCCGCCCGTCAGGTTGGGCGGTTCCTCGAAATGCATGACGGGCTCGGCCACGCCCCAAAACAGCAGCCCCGCGCCCATTCCACCGGCAAAAAGCATGGACAGCCAAGAGGCTGTCGAGAACTCGGGCCGTTCGTCGTCGCCCCCCAGCCGAAGCGATCCGTACGGCCCGATGGCGAGATAGGCAGAGAGCGCCACGAACCCCGTACACAGCAGCAGCCACCACCAACTGGCCGCCAACAGCACGAAGGACGTGAACCCAAGCGCCGCGTCGGTTACGCCTTGAGGATCGGCAACACCCCACACGCCGATCGGGAGGCAAATCGACAAGGCCAGAATCAACACGGCATTTTCTTTCATGTTCTGACCCTGCCTTCATCCTGCCTGCGCCGACAAGGGACCTTGTTCACGGTCCGGTTCCGTCAGGACGTCCGTATCGGCACGACGGAATGGCGCACGGACAAACGGATTGCGGGTCGCGGCCGACGGCAAGATTGCCAGGACACTGGCAGAGGCAGAAAACGGCACCGACGCCAACCACGAACAAAATCGCTGCCTTGCCTGGCCAAGGCACGCCGCGAAAGGCTCTCACGACCCGGCCCTGCGGGTCCATCAACGCATCCATGGAAAACGGGCCGCGGGATCGCCGGCGTGGTATCCGGCGCGCGCGAATCGGGTACCGCCCCCGCGTTGACGGCAGTGAAGGCAGCGCCGGTCCGGTGCCCGACCGGGCACATCGGTCCTCATCCCGGACACAGTGGGATGAATCCCTGCACAATGTCGCGGCCGCGGCGACATATTTCCCAGCCGGATCGGAATCGATCCACGACAATTCCGGCACTGGTGGCTAAGAAGCTGTCGACCGACGGCTGGACGCCTCTGCCCCGTTTGCCGACGGGCTTGCCTGATCGGTCGCCCGGGTCGTGCCGGCCACCTTAGAGAGCGAAGATGGGCGAAATGTGATGGCCCGGCACTTTCTTTCGTTTGGCGATCTAGCCGACGACACCGAGCATGCTATTTGGACGTCCATGGGCACGAACGTTGGATGATGTTATCGGACGAGGGCGTCGTGCCGGTACGATGCAGAGATGAACGAAATTTTCATGCAGGACCACAGCAACAGATCAAGCGCGCACGAGGCCGCGACAGTCGTGATTGCGGATGACCATACCCTTGTCGGCGAGGCCATCGCGGGGTTGTTCCACGCCGAACAGGGATATTCCGTGACCGGCATGGTCGACAGTTATGACGGGGTGATTTCTGCCCTTGCCAAGGCTGGGAACCATGTCGACCTGCTCTTGCTGGATCTGCGGATGCCGGGGATGCAGGGCCTTACCAGCCTCGCGGACATCTTGTCGCGCAACACCGGGAAAACGGTGATCTTTTCCGGCCACGCCGAGGCACAGCTCGTGCGGGAAGCCCTGAAACTGGGGATCTCCGGCTTCATCCCCAAGACGATCCCGCTGCATTCCGTAAAGGGCGCGATCGACCTGATCATGAGCGGACAGGTCTTCGTTCCGATGAACCTGATGATGAATGACAGGTCGGAACTGGACCTCTCCGACGTGGAAAGGATGGTGCTCTCGCGCCTTGCGGAAGGGGCCAGCAACAAGGCCATCGCGGCCGAGCTCGGCCTGCCCGAGGGCCGAATCAAGATGCATGTCCGCCAGATCTGCCAGCAGCTCGCGGTAGAGAACCGCACGCAGGCCGCGCTGGCTGCCCGCGACCTCGGCATTTCCTGAGCGCCGCGACACGGCGCCACCCATACTTGGGTACATGCCACTGCCCTCCTACGACAGACGCGAGCGCGCATCGGGATGGGTGCTGCGCAATTCCTTTGCCTTGCGCACCGTCCCGTTCGACCCTGCGGAAAAGAGCAGAACGAGGCAGGTATGCGGTTGGCAGATTCATGCAGGGAGACTCTCTACTCCACGCCGCCCCCCCAGACGCGGCGCGACAATCGGTTCCTTTCCTTCTTCCGGTCGTATCTGGAAAGCCACCACTCACACGGCAGCCCGACACGACGCACGGCCCGCAGGTACGACCGGAAGATTGATCTCGGCAACGCAGGTCGCCGTCAGCAGGGGATCGTGGCGGGAACGCGCGTTGCGACCCATCAGGGGTGGCGCCCCGTCGAGTCGCTGATGCAAGGTGATCTGGTGGCGACCTTCGACAGCGGGTTTCAACCGTTGGAGGCGATCACGCAGCATCGTGCATGGATCGCCGCGACCCCATTGCGAAAACGGGCGGCGCCCCTGCATGTCGCGCGCGGCGTGCTGCGCAACCGGCGGGACATGATGGTGCTGCCCGGCCAGCCTGTCATGATCGAAAGCGATGCGGCCGAAAGGTTGCTTGGCGATCCGTTCGCCGTCGTCCCAGCACGCGCCCTGCTCGGCCTTGCCGGGGTAGAGCCGTGGCAGCTGGACATCCCCGTCGACATATTGGTGCTGCGCATGGCGCGGGATGAACTGGTCTATGTCGATGGTGGCGCGCTGGTGCTGGCCGGCGCGGCGGACGCACAAGGTCAAAACCCGGGATCCCGCCGCCGCGACACGGGTGCGCGCTACGGGGTCCTCGGGGGGGAGCTGGCGCAGCTGGTCGTGCAACTGCAGGGAGGGTCGGACTTCGGGCTTCCCGGGGATGCGGCGTGACTGGTTAGCCGGTTGTCCGGGTGGGGCGTGCCCGCGCGCTCGGGGAGGCCGCGGGCCCCTCGGGCAGATCGCCTTTGGTCCCGTATGTGCGGTTCGCGCATGGGTCCGTCTCACCCGGGCATGGATCGTGGCATTCCCACGGCCTGCCCGTCAGGGCGATCGCCCGGTCATCCATCCGGACCCGCTGCGAGCGCCCTCTCGATCTCCACCCGCGTTTCGGCGAGCAATGCCTTCAGTCGCGGGATTTCGGCCTGGCCCTGCTCGGGCACGCCGGCGGCGACGGCATCCTCCATGTGCTGCAGGATAGCCCGCATCCGCGTGGCGCCGAACATCGACGCGGTCCCCTTCAGCCGGTGCAGGTCGGCAGCCATCTGGCCGGCCGCGTCCGGTGCCGATACCACCGCAAGGCGGTCCAGCGTCTCCTCGGCCTCGCGCACGAAGGCCTCTAGGAAACGGCGCGTCTTATCCGGGCCGAGCATGGACAGCATGTCCTGAACATGCGCCGGATCGGTCAGGCCACTTGCCGCCGCGTCCTCCCCGGGTCCGTTCCGCGCCGGCGACGGGCCGGCCTGCGATCCCGAGAGCTTGGCGATGAGCACCTTCATCGAATAGGGCTTGGTCAGGACATCGTTCATGCCAGCGCTCAGGAAACGCGCGTGATCCTCGGGCTGCGCGTGCGCGGTCATCGCGATGATCGGCGCGTCCTTGGATGGACCGCCCCCCTCGCGGATCAGCCGCGTGGCGTCGACGCCGCTCATGCCCGGCATGCTGATATCCATGAGAATGCAGTCGAACCGCGTCTTGTCCGCCTCCTCGACCCCGTGCCGTCCGCTGCTGGCCATCGTGACACGGAACGCGTTGGCGGTGAGGGCGTCACCCAGAACGGCGCGGTTGATCTCGTCGTCATCGACGACAAGCACGTCGCGCACCGGCGCGGACCCGCTGATCTCGCGCCGCTCGGGGTCCGCGTGCACATCCTGCAGCGCATGCGCCGCCGCGTCAGGTGCGGCCGGGCAGGGAATGCGGAACCAGAAAATGCTGCCTTGTCCGACTTCGCTGCTCACACCCAGCGTGCCGTCCATCGCGTCGACGATGCGGCGCGTGATCCCCAGACCCAGCCCGGTGCCCACCCCTTGACGCGACAGGAACGCGTCGCTGGTGTAGAAATCCTCGAATATACGGTCCAGCTTGTCGGGCGGTATGCCGATGCCCTCGTCCGCGACGCGGAACTCGATGTCGTCGCTGGCCGGGATGCGGTTGACCTCGAGGGTGATCTTGCCGTCCTGGGTGAACTTCGCGGCATTCGAGAGCAGGTTCGCCAGAACTTGCCGCAGGCGGACCGGGTCACCCTCGACCATCCGCACCGATCCCGGAAAGCGGGCGAGCCGGATCTCGTTGCGGTTCTTGGCCGCGAGGATCTCCTGCTCGTTCAGGATCTCCGATACCAGCTCTTCCAGGTTGAAGGGCTTTTTCTCGATCCGCAGCTGCTCGGACGTGTCGCCGGCCACGTGCAGCACGTTCTCGACATGGTTCAACAGCGTCTTGGTCGCATTTCCGATGATGCGCGCGTATTTCTGCTGCGTTTGCGACAGCCCCGTCGTCTCGAGCAGTTCGAGCGCCCCCGAGATACCGTGCAGGGGTGTGCGCATCTCGTGGCTCATCGTGTTGAGAAGCCGCTCCTTGGCCATTTCCCCGGCGCGCGCCACGTCGCGGGCCTGCGTGATCTCCGTCTCGCGCGCGATGTCCACCGTGATATCGCGGATGTAGGCCACGTAGATCTGCCCGTCGGGCGCAAGGCCGGTCGAAAGCGAGATTTCCGCCGGAAAGGTGCCGCCGTCACGTTTCAGCGCCCGCGAGCGGACGCGCGGATTGCCGATCATCACGGTTTCCCCGGTTTCGTGGTGGCGCTTGACGCCGGCCCGGTGCCGGGGGCGCAAATCCTCGGGAATGATCAGCCTTTCGACCGGCTGGCCCATGGCCTCGTGACGGGCATGGCCAAAGGTTTCCTCGGCGGCCTTGTTGAACTCGATCACGTCCAGATTGCGGTCGCTCACGACGATCGGGTCGGGCGACGTCGAGATGACCGTCGCCAGACGCGCTGCCGTCATGTCCTTTTCCCGGGCCGACCTGCGGATCTTGCGGCCGGCCCGCCAGATCGCGACGATCAGCCCGATCATCACCAGGAACAACAGCGCGGTCGTCGAGGCCACGAGGTAGAGCACCGACATGACAGCTTTCCGCTCGCGGTCGGCCGTGTCCGAGGCCACCATGACACCGGACAGCGCCAGTTCCCGCACCGGCTGCTGCAGGTCGCGCGTGGCACGCTCCAGCGCACGGATTTCCGACAAAAGCTGGGTGTCCGTGCTGTCGATCAGCGCGACGTGATCGCGCAGGTACGCCCGTACCGCCTCGAACGCCGCCGCGGTGTCGGAACTGACCCGGATCTCGCGGTAAAGCGGGCTTTCCGATATGGTGGTAATACGACTGTAAAGGATGTTGAACTCCCGCCGGACGGACTCCAGACCTTCGGCGGCCGCCGCGTCCCGGCCGGTTTCGATGCCGTGGATGACCTGCCCTATCGACTCCTTCAGCCGGAGGTACTCGACCTCAACCTGCGAGAGGTTCCACGGGATGTTGTCGGACTCCGCCCGGCGGAGCGTTTCGACACGTTCGAAAAAGATCACCGCACCGGCAATGATGACCGACAACAGCACGACCAACACAAGCCCGATCGCGCCGTACCGGCGGCCCGCGGTGAACTGCTCCCTTGCCGGCTCGGGGGGCTCTTTGGCTTGGCTGCGCACCGTCAGTCGATCACGTCAATCCGGTCAAGCTGCCAGATGCTGCGGGCATAGATGACCTCGGACTGGTAATCCGGGTTCTGGTCGTAGGGGTAGATGATCCAGAGCGGCCCCTTTTCCCGGATGCTGATTTCCTCGCCGTCGCGTGAATACGCGATGATCGGGCCATCGGGAACCGCGTCCGAAACGGGGATCGTCACGGAATACTCGTTGATCGCGCGCGCCTCCAGCTTTCCGGAGGACACGCCAAGCCTGTCCAGAAGTGACCGCAGCGGCACGCCGGTGAAGGTGACCTTGCCGGATGTCCAGATCGTCGTGGTCGAGATGTCACGCTGACCGATCGACCGGAGCATCGCCCGGTCAAACTCCGCGGCGGCCGGTGTGTTCCGAACGCCGATATCGCCCGTGACCGTCAGGATCACGCGCCCCGACGGCTCGGGGAGCGGTTCTGCGAACGCCGGGGGGGTGAATAACATCGTTATCGTGAAGACTGAGAAAATCACCTGCTTCCAAAGCATGTATCCCGCGCCTTTCGGTATGGAAATCGCCTTGCAACGCGGCATCCTTCGCACAAAATGGCCGATATTACATCCTTTCTTTCGGCCCGCTTTTACACTCTTAAGTATATGTTTCGAATATATTGAGCGATCCGGCCTAACCATTGCACCATCCTCACGGCCCGAGCGGCGCTTGTGCAAGCGGCCCGGGGCGCTACGATGGGGGGCGATGGCCACGACCGCGCGCGGTTCACGCCGGGAAATCTGGAAGCCGACCATGCGCTTGCTCATAGCAGACGATCATGACCTAGTCCGCGAAACGATCGGGGCGTTTCTCGAGGCGCAGTCCGACGCGCGCGTGGAGAAAGCCCGGACCCTCGACCACGCCTGTCAGCGGGTCGCCGACGATGGGCCGTTCGATCTCGTTCTTCTCGACTACGACATGCCGGGGATGGACGGGCTGAACGGGCTGGTCAGGATGCTGGAATTGAACGGGGGCAAGCCCGTGGCCATGCTCTCGGGCGCCGCGTCGCGCGCGGTGGCGCAGCAAGCGCTCGGCATGGGCGCCGCCGGGTTCATCTCCAAGACGATGAATGCGCGCTCGATGCTGCACGCCGTCCGGTTCATGGTCTCGGGCGAGGTCTTTGCGCCGCTGGACCTTTTGGGCGACGGCGACGACGGTAATGCGTGGAACCTGACCGACCGCGAAAGGGACGTGCTGCTGCGGCTCTGCCAGGGCAAGGCGAACAAGGAGATCGCCAACGACCTCGGGGTGAGCCTTGTCACGGTCAAGATGCACGTGCGCAGCCTGACCCGCAAGATGGACGCCAAGAACCGTACGCATGCCGCAATGATGGCCCGTGAAAAGCGCATGTTCTGAGCCTGCCGCAGCGCGGCTTGATGCGTGTCATACCAATGCCCGCGGCGGTGCATAGTATGGGGAACATCCGGACAACCGCGCGAGGAATGACATGACCCTCAAACTGACATGTCTGGCGTGCGGCCAGGCGAACCGTGTTCCCCGGGACAAGCTCGACGCGGCCCCCAAGTGCGGGCGTTGCGGCGTCCGGCTGGTTTCAACCCGGCCGCAGGAGGTGTCTCTCGACATCCTGCAGAAAGCCGCGCGCCGGGACGAGTTGCCGTTGATCGTGGATTTCTGGGCCGATTGGTGCGCCCCGTGCCGCATGATGGCCCCCGAATTCGCCGAGGCGGCAGGCATGCTGGCGGAACGGGCGCGTTTTGCAAAGCTCGACACGCAGGCGCATCCTCGGGCCGGCGAGATCTACGGCATCCGCGGGATACCGCTGCTGATCGCCTTTCAGAATGGCGGCGAGGCGGGGCGGCAGACGGGGGCAATGCAGGCGCGTCAGATCGCCGACTGGGCGGGTCAGATTGCGCGCACCCACCGCAACGCCGGGGCCTGAGCTGCTTGGCGGCTTGGCCTCGGGCTCCTGCATGCCTATAAGGGCGCGAAACCAACCATGCACGGGGCCGCCATGCGCGAATCCACCATCACCCGCAAAACGGCCGAGACGGATATCGCCGTCAGCCTCGCGCTCGACGGCACAGGGCGGTATGAAAATGCCACCGGCGTTGGATTTTTCGACCACATGCTCGACCAGCTGGCACGACATTCGCTGATCGACATGCAGCTGCGCTGCGCGGGCGACACGCATATCGACGACCATCACACGGTCGAGGATGTAGGCATTGCCATCGGCCAGGCGCTCACCGCCGCGCTTGGCGACAAGACCGGCATCCGCCGTTACGGCGCATGCCTGCTGCCGATGGACGACGCTCTGGTACGCGCGGCGCTGGACCTGTCGGGGCGGCCCCATCTGGTCTGGAACGTCGACATGCCGACCCAGAAGATCGGCAGCTTCGACACCGAGCTCGTGCGCGAGTTCTTTCAGGCGTTCAGCACCCATGGCGGCATCACCCTGCACGTGGACGCGCTGCACGGGATCAACAGCCACCACATCGCCGAGGCGGCATTCAAGGGCGTGGCCAGGGCGCTGCGCGAGGCAGTCGAAACCGACCCGCGCAAGGCCGATTCCGTCCCCTCGACCAAGGGCAGCCTGTGACCGCATGACCACCGTTATCGTCGACTACGAATCCGGCAACCTGCATTCCGCCGAGAAGGCATTCCAGCGCATGGCGCATGAGACCGGGGCGGGCGCGGTGCGCGTCACTGCAGACCCCGACGCGGTGCGCGGGGCAGCGCGCGTCGTGCTGCCGGGCGATGGCGCCTTTCCCGCCTGCCGCAAGGAGCTGTTCGACCATCGCGGCCTGTTCGAGGCGATCGAGGAGGCGGTGATCGCCGGCGGCCGACCCTTCATGGGCATCTGCATCGGCATGCAGATGATGGCCACGCGCGGAATGGAGTATACCGAGACCCCCGGCTTCGACTGGATCGGCGGCACGGTCGAGGCGATCAGGCCCGCCGATGCCCACCTAAAGGTGCCGCACATGGGCTGGAACGACCTCGTGATCGACCGGCCGCACCCGGTTCTGTCGGGCGTGGAGACGGGCAATCATGCCTATTTCGTGCATTCCTTCCAGTTCCGGGTGGACGACCCCGCCCATCTGCTTGCCCATGCCGACTACGGCGGCGCCGTCACCGCCGTGGTGGGGCGGGACAATATCGTCGGCACGCAGTTCCACCCCGAAAAGAGCCAGGCCACCGGCTTGCGGATCATCGCCAACTTCCTCGGCTGGACGCCCTGAGCAGACCGCGCCCGCGGCTCAGCGCAGGCGTTTCCACGTCTGGCCGTCGCACAGGACCGCCTTGCACCCGCGCACCCTGAGCGTGTCGCCCTCCAGCGTCATGCTGGCCCGGGCCGTGACGTCCAGCAGCGGCACCCATGCCGTGCCGTTGCCGTACTTGCCACCGCCCAGCGGCTCGACGCCCCAGAAAATACGCTTGCCGACATTGGGTGTCTCGACCTGCTCGCCCGACGGCGCGTAGCTGCGCAGGACCTGCCCGCAAAGCTCCGCGTCGCCACATGGGGAAATGCGGATATGCGACACCAGATCCTTGCGGTCCGGCGGCGTTTGCCAGACCCCCAACACCGGATCGTTCGCGATTTCAGAATTGGCCGCGGTCGCCGCCATAATTGCCAACGCCGCCATGAACGTTCTTGTCACCGGTCTCTCCTCCACCAGTGAGCGCCTCGCCCCGCGAGGCCGTCGCCCGGCGGCGTAACCCGCCGGGACAGCGCACGTTACCAGCCCGGACGGTGCCGGGCCAACGGGATCCGACGGGTGCCGCCGGCTCGGCCAATATCCGCCGAGCGGGCCGTGCGGGCCCGTTGCAAGTCACCGGGCATGAAACACCCGCTGCACGCGGTGACGCGGATTTCATTCAAGGAAACGCGCCGGGTAACGGGGCCCCTTCCACCCGGGGGCGCGGCATCCCGGGTCCTTCGCGCGCCGGGGCGCGTTGCAATTCCCGCGCCGTCATGGCAAAGCCCGCCCGAGCGCTGCAGCAAGGGCCCACCGATGATCCTCTACCCCGCCATCGACCTCAAGGACGGCCAGGCCGTCCGCCTGTTCAAGGGCGAGATGGACAAGGCGACCGTTTTCAACGACGACCCCGCCGACCAGGCCGCCAAGTTCGTCGCGGCGGGGTGCGAGTGGCTGCACCTTGTGGACCTCAACGGCGCCTTCGCCGGCCAGCCGGTCAACGCGGCACCCGTCGAGGCGATTCTCGACCGCGTGGACGTGCCGGCGCAGCTGGGGGGCGGCATCCGCGACATGGCCACGATCGAGCACTGGCTGGACAAGGGGCTTGCGCGCGTGATCCTGGGGACCGTGGCGGTGGAGGACCCCCGGCTCGTGCACGAGGCGGCGCGCGCCTTTCCCGGGCAGGTGGCCGTCGGGATCGACGCCCGTGGCGGACGCGTTGCAACCCGTGGATGGGCCGAGGTGACGGAGATGCAGGCGAGTGTCCTCGCAAGGTCGTTCGAAGACGCGGGCGTGGCGGCGATCATCTACACCGACATCAACCGCGATGGTGCCATGCAGGGCCCCAACATCGAGGCCACTGCCGAACTGGCGCGCACCGTCTCGATCCCGGTCATCGCCTCGGGCGGGGTCTCAAGCCTCGATGACCTCATCGCCCTGCGCGACTGCGGCGCCCCGCTCAACGGCGCGATCTCCGGTCGCGCGCTCTATGACGGCGCGCTCGACCTGCGCGAGGCGCTGGCGGCCCTCGGCGGCTGATCCTGCGGCTCAGGCGCGGGCCATCTCCTCGGTGCGCGATTCCGTGTAGTGGTCGAACGCGGCGGTAAACCACGCCGTGCCCCGCGCGGCGCTTGCCAGCGCGCCGGTCAACTCGTCCAGCGCCTTCATCGGCAGCATCGCCCGGAACAGGTCCCATCCGGCGGCCGCCGGGTGCGCCTCGAACCCCATCACCTGCCCTTTCATCCCCGAGATCATCGGCACCAGCCCCCCGGCATAGACCGACGGGACATGGATCAGGACATGCGCGATGGGTTCCAGCACGATGGTGCCAGCTTCGGCCATCGCCTCCTTCATCGCGTTCTTGCCCGCCGTGCGAAAGGCGAAGTCCGAACTGTCAACCGAATGGTGCTTGCCGTCGGTCAGCGTGACGCCGAGATCCACGACGGGATGGCCGTGCGGCCCCTCCGCCAGCGCGTCGTGAACCCCGGCCTCGACCGCGGGGATGTAGTTGCGCGGCACGGCGCCGCCCTTGACGACATCCTCGAACGTCACGCCCGTCCCGCGGGCCAGCGGCCTGGCCTCGATCACGACATCGGCGAACTGCCCTGCCCCGCCGGATTGCTTGCGGTGGCGATGGTGTATGGTGGCGGGCTTGCGGAGCGTCTCGCGGTAGGCGGGCGGGACCTGGGCCTCGGTCACCTCGATGCCGAACCCCTCCGACAGCCTGCCCAGGCACCTGCGGAAATGCTGCGGCCCCTGCGCCGACAGCACCGCGTGGCCAGACTGCGGATCCTGTTCGACGGCCAGACCCGTCTCGATCTCGGCAAGACGGTCCAGCGCCGCGGACAACCGCGCCTCGTCGCGCTCGTTGGCCGGCTCGATGACACGCCGGTAACACGGCGGATGCGCCCGTGCCCATTCCGGCAGGGGGCGGGCCGCGTCAGCGTCGAAGAGCGCCCCGGCGTTCAGGTGATCGGACTTCATCGTCAGCCCGATCTCGCCCGACTTCAGGTCGGGCACGGGCGTCTTGGCGTCCAGCGCGGTGATGCTGCCCACCGGCTTGCCGGCGAGCTTCTGCCCGTTGCCCACATTGTCGGCAAACGAGCGGAGCAGCACCGTCTTGCCAAGGTGCTTGACGTGATCGGCAAGACACCCGGCGGCAAGCGGCGCCGCCCCGTCGGACAGGCGGGCCAGTGCCGCCTCAGGGCCCGGCGCCTCGTGGCGAAGCGACTTCATCAGCCGCAGCATCCCGTTGCGGTGCTCGGCCGAACCGAGCAGCGCCGGCACGAGATCGTGATGCTGCAGCACGGCCGTCGCCGTGTGATAGACGTCCTCGGTCAGCGGCTGCCGGTCCTCGATGAGCTGTTCCAGCAGGCCATCGTCGAAATCCGCCAGCGCCTCCAGCAGCTCGGTGCGCGCCTGCTGCTCGCGGCTGGCCACGCTGTCGGGAATCGCGACCAGCGCAGAGGGCTCGCCCTCGCGGTATTTCCACGCCCGCTCCGAGATCAGGTCCACCGCCCCGACGATGCGGCCATCCTCGCGGATGGGCACCTGCCGCAGGGCGATGCCGTGGCGGCAATAGGCCTGCAGCGCCGAGATCACCTCGCTCATCCTGTCGGTGGCCGCGTCGACCCGGTTCACGAAAAGAAAGCAGGGGATCCCCGCCTCCTCGATCAGACGGAAATAGGGCGCCGCAAGGTCGGAAGCCTCTGCATCCGCCCCCACGCAAAGCACGGCCGCATCGCTCACTGCCAGAACGGGGCCCGCGGTGCACAGGTTCTCCGCCCCGCCCGCGACGTCTATTGCCGTCCAGTCATCACCCATGAAGCCGAACTGGCTGACCCGTGCCACGCCGGGCAGGTCGAGCGTTCGCGCGCGCCCGCCTTCCAGCCCGGTCAACCCCTCGACCAACGTCGATTTTCCCGATTGCGATGGTCCGAGAACCGTGAATACGCGCATCGTGCATCTCCCTTTGCCAAGTCAGCATCGCTCATGCTGCCCGACACAGGAGAAACGGCCACCGCCGCCGCGACCTGTCCGCCTGTTGCCTGCCTCGCACGCCGGTCGGGGCTGGTCCGCGTTCCGGCGCCCTGACCGGTGGCACCGCCCCCTCACTGTCGGTCAGAAAGGGGCTGTGCGTCAAGCGGCCCCGCGGCGCCCCGCGGCACTAGTCCCGGCTGCGCAGCCGGGTTCGCTGAACGATCGCAACCGTCAGCAGCGGCACCCCCGTGGTGAGCACGCCCACGGTGATGAGCAGCCAGCCCAGTTCGGAATAATCCTGCGGCGTGGTCACGGCCCCGGTCTCGGGGTCGGTCACCTCGCGGCTGATGGTGAATATCTGGTTGAGGTACTTCGTCCCGAGGCTGCTGGCCGACAGGGCAAGGTTGGTGAACGAGGCCATCACGGCAAAGAAGGTCGCCTTGAGCTGATTGGGCGCGTTGCGCGCGATCCAGGCCAGCATGGGGATCATGGCGATCTGGCCGAGCGGCGACTCTATGGCCGTGTCGAGGATCGCGATGAACCGCGCGTCGACCACCCCCGCGGTCAGCGCCGCGGTGAGCTCGTGAATCCCGTAATACAGCCCGATATTCGGCAAGGTCAGCACCCCTGCGGCGATGCTGAGCAGGATCACGATATAGACGATGGACCGGTGCGCCATCAGCGGGCGCAGCACCACCATCCCCGCCAGCGCCAGCACCGAGGTGATGAGCGACAGCACGGACAGGAACTGCTGGTCGAAACCCAGCACGTCTATGTTGAACCATGTCACCCCGTCGCCCGGCCGGGGCACCGCGCGAAAGGCAAAGATGATGATGGCCGTGCCGATCAGCGTCCGCGCCTGCGCCCGCGGCAACGCCTGTATAAGCTGGCGCATCAGCAGCACCACGATCCCCATCGAGCCGGCAAAGATGATTTCCTGTCCGAACGGCACGTCGCCCAGCCCGATCCCGAGCGACAGCGCCACAAACCCCGCCCCGCCGACAAAATACCACGGGTTCACGCGCGTCTCCTCGTTGGGCAGGGCGGTGTATGCCTCGGCCTCGGCGCGCGACATGCCCCGCCGTATCAGGCTGCGCTTGGCAAGGTATTTCTGGATTCCCGCCAGTGTTACCCCCGTCACCGACAGCACTGGTATCGCCAGCGCGGCGAGGTATATGCTGGCATAGATGTCGGCCTTGGCCTGTTCGTCCATGGCCTCTATGCCGCGGAACATGTAGATGTTGACGGCCGCGACAACGACCGTGCCGGAAATCAGCGCGAAGCGGCCAAGCGTCTGCATGGTGACGTGCATCGGCTTGGTTTGCTCCTCGGAGAGTGGATTACCCCGGGCATCGACGCGCGGCACGGCCTCGACCGACATCGCGTCGGCCACCGCGTCCTGCAGGACCACGCCGCACGGGGCCAGCAGGTAGCTGGTGATGTACCACGAGCTGATGGGCATCACCGCCTCCATCATCTCGCGCTCGGTGATGACGAGGTACATGATCAGCACGCTCAGCGCCAACAATCCCGCCCCCAGCCAGACCAGCAGCCATTTCCAGCGCCAGATGATGTCCACGAGATGCCCCAGCGGCATCTTCAGCGACCACGGCAACCCCGCCCAGAAGGCGAGCCCGGCAAGAAACGCGGCAGACAGGTCGAGGTAATCCTTGACGAAGAACGTGCCCACGATCTGCGTCAGCCCGGTGAAGCCGTAGGCGAAATAGACCATGAGCGGCGGCAGGAAGGACCAGCGCAACTGGCGCCCCAGGTCGTAGACGACCGCGTCGATCCATCCCCGTACCGTTCCCTCGGCGGTCATCGCTCCTCCCGTCGCGCACTTGCCGACGAGCCTAGCTGCCGTGCGAACGCGATCAACAGCTTTCCGCGCACCGTTCGCCGCCGTGCCCCTCAGCGCAGGACGGAGGAATAGAGCAGCATCCCCCACGGCGCGAGCGCGCGCTCGACGCCGGCCCAGGCGGCGCCGAAGGCGATCGGATCATCGCCGGCCAGCGCCGCGATGTCCGCAATGCTGCGCCGCCCGTCGATCGCGGCAATGGCGCGTGCCGCCCCCTTGGGCAACTCCAGCGCCGCGGACACGCCATCGGCGCTGACGGTCACGGCATGCCCGTTCGCCGCGGCCTGCGCGAGCTGCGCGGCCTGAACGCCCTTGAGATGCGGCACCAGCGCCCGGTTCCGGCCCGAGGCCGGGGCGGGCGCGTCCTCCTTCGGCGCGGCATAGGCGGTATGCGTGCGGATCGTGCCATTGAGTTTCTCGGCCAGCGCCATTTTCTGAACCTCGCTCATGCCTTCCGGCACCGGCCCGAAACGGGACAGGTCATAGGGCGCGGGCACGGTGAATCCGCTCAGCGCCCATCCCGTTTCATCCAGCACCTCGACAAGACCGGCCACGTCATAGGCGCGGTCCTGCGTGTGCAGCAGCAGGTCATAGAACCCCGCATCGCCGTTCTCGTGATCATGCACGTTGGGGTTGGTCTTGAACGGGTGCCCTGCGGGCAGGTTTTCATACACCCTGCGCGCCGCGTCGAGACGCGCCCGTGGCTCCAGCGTGCCAAAAAGCGCCGCGAAAGCCTGCTGCAACGGGTAGACGCCCGACCGGCCATAGGGCGCGTACACCATGAAGCCCATGCCGCCCCCCGGTGCCAACGCGGCGCGCAGGGCGCGAAACCCCGCCGCGGGATCGGGCAGGTGGTGCAGCACGCCGCAGCAATCGATGTAGTCGAAGGGCCCGTGGTCGGCAGCATCCAGCAGGCTGCCGGTGACGAAGGTGATGCCGCCCAGTCCGCGTGCCGCGGCCCGCGCCTCGGCCACCCGGCGCGACGCGGCGGAAAGGTCGATATAGGTCGCCCTGTAGGGCTTGCCGTACCGGGACAGCAACGCCGTGAGCTGGATCAGCCCATCGCCAGTGCCGCCCCCCGCGACAAGGATGCGCAGCGGGCGCGACCAGTCCCGCTGGCCGCCGAACAGGAAATGATCGATCTCCTGCGGCAGCGAGGGCGAGCCGGTGATCAGCCGCCTGCTTTCATCCGCCGGATCGCGCTCGGGGTATGGGAATGCCTCGTACTGGTCCTTGACGGCGTCCATCTGTATCTCCCGGCGCGACTCTTTCCCGGGCGACAGTAGACCGCGCGGGGCGGATATTGCAAAACCGTGCGCCGCGGTTTGATCGCCATCAAGTTCCGCCGTGGCGGGGCCACGTATAACGCCCCGCACCAACATGCGCGGATCTTGCGTGAGGCCCCAGATGACCCATGGCCCCGGGCCATGCCCGCGCCGCATGCTCGGCTCGCTTTTTCTGGCCCTGTGCCTGTTGTTGTCGGCGCTTGCCCCTCCGGCCGCGGCGCAGGACGTGACGGTGCATGTCTTCTGGCAGGAGGGATGCCCGTACTGCGAAAGGGCCCGCGCCGCGTTGTCTGACATTGCTGCCGGCGATCCGGGACTCGTGATCGACGCGATCGAGCTTGGCCCCTCCGCCCGGGCCAATGCGCTGTTCGGACGCGTGGTAAACGCGCTCGGGATAGAACGGCCGGGTGTGCCGCTCGTCATCGTGGGTGACCGCCACGTCACCGGTTTCGCCGGCCCCTCCACCGCGCAGCGTTACGCCGCGGTGATCGCGGCATGCCGGGCCGGCCCCTGCCCCGACCTTGTGGACAAGCTGCGCGCGGAGGGAACGGCGGGGACAACGCACCGCGCCACCGCCGCCGGCGACCCGCCCGACCGGCCCGTCGCGGTCTCGCTGCCATGGGGCGGCGACCTCTCGCTGCAAGACCTGTCGCTGCCCGTCCTGACGTTGGTTCTGGGCGCGATCGACGGGTTCAATCCCTGCGCCATGTGGGTGCTCGCCCTGCTCATCGGCCTGCTGCTGGGGGTCGAGGACAGCCGCCGCATGTGGGTGCTGGGGGTGATTTTTCTCGCCGCGACAGGGGCGATGTACTTCGCCGTGATGAGCGCGTGGCTGAATGTCGTGCTGTGGCTCGGCGCCGTCGCGTGGCTGCGACTGGCCATCGGCGCGCTGGCGATAGGAGCAGGCGTCTATTACCTGCGGGAATACTGGACCAACCCCGAGGGCATCTGCCGGATCACGCCGGGACATCGGCGCAAGACCATCGCCGAGGCCTTTCGCGCGATGATCGAACGCCCGAGCCTGCCCGTGGCCGGCCTTGGCGTCGCAGGGCTGGCGATCGCCGTCAACCTTGTCGAGCTGGTATGCTCTGCCGGCGTGCCGGCCGTCTACACCCAGATCCTGTCGATGCACGCGTTGCCGGCCGGCACCTACTACGCCTATATCGCGCTGTACCTGTCGGTATTCCTGTTCGATGACGCGGCGATATTCGTGGTGGCCATGGTCACGCTCCGGGCGGCAGCCGCCTCCGGGCGCTACTCGCGGGTGTCGCACCTGCTGGGTGGCGTGGTCCTGCTGGCGCTCGGGGCGGTGATGATCCTGCGGCCTGACCTGCTGGGCTAGGCTTGCCATCCGGGCAAAACCCGCGCAGCCTGCACAGCATGACACGGACACCGGACACGCCGCGTATCGCGATCCCCTATTTCACCGGCAACGGCCATACCCGCGTTCTGGCCCGGGCCGTGGCAGAGGGCGCGGAACAGGCGCGGCTGATCGACGTCGAGACCATGCAGGACGACGATTGGCAGGCGCTCGACACGGCTGACGCGATCCTTTTTGGCACGCCCACCTACATGGGCTCCTCTGCCGCAGGCTTCGACCGGTTTCTTGAACAGGCCTCCGACCGTTGGCCGGACCTGCTGTGGCAGGACAAGATCGCGGGCGGATTCACCGTGGCCACCTATCCCTCGGGGGACAAGCTCTCCACGCTTGTCCGGCTCGCGGTCTACGCCGCGCAGATGGGAATGGTCTGGGTCGGTCCCGCCGAGATCGGCGCGCCCGTCCATCCCGAACGGCCCGGCGTCAACAGCTGCGGCAGCTGGCTGGGGCTCATGGCAACCTCCTCGCGCGACAAGTCATGCATGATCGGGGCCGATGACCTCGGCACCGCCCGCAGGTACGGCGCGCGCATCGCGGCAACAGCCCGGCGCTGGCGGGCGGGGGCAGCCAGCACCAGCGGGGCCGCATCCTAGTCCGCGACCAGCCGGATCCGCCCGTCCGTGTCAGGCCGCCGCCGTTCTGCAACGCCACGTCGATCCCCTGTCCGCGGACGCGGTCCAGCATCGCGTCGGCCACGAGAGTTCCCATCTGGCATTCGCCGCTGCGGCAGGCGAGCGCCCCGCCCGCCACCGGCGCGGCGGCCTCTGCCACCACCCGGCCGCGGACCTCTTTCAGCGGCTGCGCCGCCTGCTCGATCCTCGCCTGCACAGCCGCGTCTGCCGCGACCGTGGAATCCAGCAAGACCGGCCCGCCCGAAGCCGCGGTGACACGTCCGGCCGCGTCGAAGGCAACACTGAGCACGCCGAGGAAAACGCCATAGGCATACGCCTGCACAACGGCCGTATCGCCCACCATCGTGGGATAGGGACCCGCCGACCACGGCACATCCTCGCCGAGCGGCGTGTGGCTGTGCCCGCCCACGATGACGTCCACGCCGGACGTCTCGCGCGCGATGCGCTTGTCGATCTCGTAGCCCGAATGGCTGAGCACGACGATTCGCTTCACGCCCGCCGCGGTCAGCCGGTCGACCTCGGCCCGAACCGCGGCGACGGGATCGCCGAAGGTGACGCCGGGTCCGGGGCTGGACGACCCCGCGGTATCCTCCGGCGTGAGCCCGATCAGACCGATTCGGCGGCCCCCGCGCATGATCACCGCCGACTTGCGCAAAAGGCCGTCGAGTTGCGGCGCGTTGCCCACGTCCACATTGACCGACAGCACGGGAAACTTGGCGGCATTGACGAAATCACGCAGCGCGGCAGGCCCGTCATCGAACTCGTGATTGCCGACCGCCATGGCGTCATACCCAAGACGGTTCATCATCTCTGCGGCAAGGCCGCCCTTGTGGACCGTGTAGAACAGCGACCCCTGGAACTGGTCGCCGCCATCCAGCAACACCGTGTTCGCGAACCGCTGTCGCGCCGCCCTGATCGCCGTGGTCAACCGCGCCGCACCGCCGTAGCAGCGACCGGCTGCGCGGCCCTCCTCCGTGCAGGCCGCCCCGAACCGGTCAACCGGTTCGAATCGCGCATGGAAATCGTTGGTATGCAGGATAACCAGCCGATCATCGGCAAATGCCGGCCCGGCACTCAGACCGAGCGTGGCGGCAATAACAAGGCGAAGCTTCATGGCATGTCTCCCCTCACGGCCGGGACAGTGTTGCATGGCGATGTGACAGGCCGTCAAAGCCTTCGCGCTTGACCGCACCGGGTGGGCGGGGCATCACCCGGCCCATGCTGATCGTCAAGATTTTCCGGGCCGATGAATGGGCGGCGCTGCGCAGCGCGGGCGTCACGCGGGGCGCGCCGGTGGATATCGCCGACGGGTTCATCCATTTCTCCACGCCAGGGCAGGCCCCGGACACGGCGGCAAAGCACTTCGCCGGCGAGGACGGGCTGTTCCTGGTCGGGGTCCGGGCCGATGACCTCGGCGACGCGCTGAAGTGGGAGCCATCGCGCGGCGGGGCGCTCTTTCCACATCTCTACCGCGAACTGCGCCTTTCCGACGTGGCGCGGATCGAGCCGCTGCCCCGAGTCGGCGGCGTGCATGTCTTCCCCGAGGATCTCGTCGGTCATGTCGATCCCGCCCGCCCGCAGTTTGAGCAGTTCAAGGGGTTCGACCGCGACGGGCCGATCGACATGCTCAACCTCGTCGCGTTGGGCGACAGCGCCGCCTACCCGGCCGGGCACGCGCTGTCCGGTGCCGGGCTGACCGGCGCCGAGGCCTATCACCGCTACGGCGAGGAAACGGCGCCCATTCTCGCCCGCATCGGCGCAGAAATCGTCTGGCGTGGCGATATGCAGGCCATGCTGATCGGCCCGATGACCGAGACCTGGGACCACCTCTTCATCGCCCGCTACCCGTCCACCCACGCTTTCCTCGACATGGTGACCGACCCCGCCTACCGGCAGGCCGTCATCCACAGGCAGGCGGCGGTGCGCACCTCGCGGCTGATCCGCTGCCAGCCGGCCGCGCCGGGCGGAGCCTTCGCATGAACCTGCTCGAGCGCGCCGGGCTCGGCCTCCTGCAAAGGCTGGACCCCGAAACCGCGCACGGCGCGGCGTTGCGCGCCCTGCGGCTGGGGCTCGTGCCACTGCCCGGCCCGGTCACATCGCCGCGCCTGCGTTGCTCGGTGGCGGGGCTGGAATTGCCCAACCCGGTGGGGCTCGCCGCGGGCTTCGACAAGAACGCCGTGGCGCTCGCGCCGCTGGCCCGCGCGGGCTTCGGCTTCATCGAGGTGGGTGCCGTTACACCGCGACCCCAGCCCGGCAACCCCCGCCCGCGCCTCTTTCGGCTGCGCGCCGACCGTGCCGTGATCAACCGGTTCGGCTTCAACAATGACGGCATGGAGGCCGTGGCCGCGCGGCTGGCCGACCGCCCCCGCGACGCGGTGATCGGCCTCAACCTCGGCGCGAACAAGGACAGCGCCGACCGCGCGGACGATTTCGCGCAGGTGCTTGCCCGGTGCAGCCCGCACCTTGATTTCGCCACCATCAATGTCTCCAGCCCCAACACGGAACGCTTGCGCGACCTGCAGGGCGCCGTGGCGCTGGAGCGGCTGCTGGCCGGCGTTATGGCCGCGCGTGACAGGCTGGCCCGTCCCCTCCCCATCTTCCTGAAGATCGCGCCGGACCTCTCCGACACGGAGCTGGCCGAAATCGCCGGGGTCGCCTGCGCCAGCGCGCTCGACGGCATCATCGCCACGAACACCACGCTGTCGCGCAACGGGCTGGAGGACCCCGCGCGGGACCAGGCCGGCGGCCTGTCCGGCCGGCCGCTCTTCGAGCGCTCCACCCGCGTGCTCGCCCGGCTCGCGCAGCTGACCGACGGCACCATGCCCCTCATCGGCGTGGGCGGCGTGGCCTCGGCCGAGGACGCATATGCCAAGATCCGCGCGGGCGCCAGCGCGGTGCAGCTCTACTCGGCGCTGGTCTATGACGGGCTGTCGCTGGCAGGGCGCATCGCGCGCGGGCTGGACCGGCTGCTGGAACGCGACGGCCACGCCACGGTGGCGCAAGCCGTCGGCACGGGAAAGGAGGACTGGCTGTGACCGTGATCTGGCACAACCCGCGATGCTCGAAATCCCGCCGGGCGCTCACCCTGCTGGAGGAAGGCGGCGCCGCGGTGACAGTGCGCCGCTACCTCGACGACCAGCCCAGCCTGGCCGAGCTGGAGGCCGCGCAGGCCGCGCTCGGCCTGCCGGCGGCTGAGATGATCCGCCCGTGCGAACCGCGCTTCAAGGAGATGGGCCTTTCGCTGACGGACGACGACACGATCCTGCTTCGAGCCATGGCAGAGAACCCCAGATTGATCGAGCGACCCGTGGTCTTTGCTGGCGGGCGCGCGGTGATCGCCCGGCCGCCGGAGCGCGTGGCCGAGCTGACCTGAGCGTCACCGCCCGCGCCGCGGACCCGGCGTTTTCGAGTGGAAGCCCGGCGGCCGCTTGCGCACCCAGCGGATGAACTTCGACAGCCGCGGATGCGCCTTCAGCGCCGCGACGGTATTGTAATCACGCGCCAGCTCGGCCTCGGTCAGCGTGGCGTGGATCTCGTTGTGGCAGATCTGGTGCAACCGCACCACAGGCCCGCCTCCGCCACCCTTCAGCTTCGGCACGAGGTGGTGCAGGCTCTGCCGCGCCTCCGGCGGGATCGGCCGCCCGCAAAGCGGGCAGACCGGGTCGCCCGCGGCCGGTCCGGAGCTATCTTTGTGCCAATCGCCCATGTCTTTCGCATCCCCTGCCCGGCCGGAAGATGTGACATTCAGAACCCGCGGCAAGACCCGGCCCGCGGAAACGCGTTACCTGCGTCACGGGCGGCGTATCGCGGCTTACCGCCGGTTCATCATCGCCAGCCGGATCAGCGCACGCTCCACCAGCGCCATGTCCGGCGCCGTCCGCCCGGCCGAGCGCAGCCTGAGGTCGGTATCGGTCAGCAGGGTCACCGCCTGCTCCAGCCTTGCCGCGCCCCAGCTCTGCGCCTGCCGTTGCATCCGGTCGCGGCGGGGGCCGAAGACCGGCGGACGCACCCGGGCGATGCCCTTGGCCGGCCCCTCCGGATCGGCGGCGGCGGCATAGAGGATGCGGAAATGGCGTGCGGCGGCCATGCACAGGCTGACCGGCTGCACCCCCTGCGCGCGCAGCCGTTTCATCACCGGCCCGATCTCGCCCGGGCGCGCCTCGGCCACGATGTGCAGCACGTCGTCGAGCGCGGCCTCGGATGTGCCCGGCGCGCAGGCGGCGATGTCATCGGGGCCGACGGGCGCCGCATCGTCCAGCTTGTAAAGCGCGAGCTTTTCAAGGGTCTGGCGGAAATCGCCGGGGTCGAGCGCGCGTGCAAGCGCGGTCAGGTCGCGCATCGCGGCATCGGTCAGATCGGTCAGTCCGGCGGTCTTGAGACCCGCCTCGATCTCGGCCCGCGAGGGCGGATCGTCGTAGATCGCGGCGGCATAGGCGTTGTCGTGCCCCTCGAAGAGCTTGCGCAGCTTCGAGCCGGGCTTGAGCGCCCCGGCGGTGACGACAAGCTGCGCGTCGCCCGGCTGCCAGGCACCTAGCGCCTCCGTCACGGGGGCGGCCACCGTGTCCGTCGCGTCCTCGACGAATACGACGCGCGGGCCGGGAAAGAACCCCTGCGCCTTGACCGCGTCGGGCAGCATCGCCGGGTCGCGCCGCAGGTCACCGGCCGCCAGCCGCGTCAGCCGCATCTCTGACTCGCCTTCGGGACCGATCAGCGCCTTGATCACCTCCTGCCGCCGCATCGCCACGCGCATCGCGTCATTGCCGTAGATCAACAGGCCCGCCCTGTCGGGCTCGGGCCGGGCGAAATAGGCCGGCGCGTCGCGCGGGGACAGCTTCATGCCGGCAGGCTGTCCGCCTCGGCGGTCAGGCGCGTGATGATCTTGTCGGTCAGGATGGTCATGAGACGCTCTTCCGCGTCGCGGTCGGCCGCCTGCGTGGCGACGGTCGTGCCCGAGGCGGAAAAGCTGGTGAAGCTGTCGACCTTGCCGCTCGCCAGCACCTTTTCGCTTTCGAGGTCGCGCAGCGCATAGGTCACGGTGCCCAGCTTGTTGTAGCGCGTGATGACGTTGGCGGAAGAGATGGCAATGGCGCTGTCGCGTATGTCTATGGAATAGGACAGGCCATAACGCGCGGGGTCCGGCCGGCCCAGCCGCTCCTCGAAGCGGCGGGTCAACAGGTATCCCGGGCGGCTATCGGGGGAGTCGACGAGCACCGCGACCTGCAACCGCGTCGCCGCACCGCCCGGCCCGTAGGCGGGGGAAAACCCGCACCCCGCAAGCGCGGCGGCGGACAGTAGGAAACTGCGGCGGCTAAACGACGACATTCACGATCCGTCCGGGGACGACGATGATCTTCTTGGGCTGGGCCCCGTCCAGCGACCTGATGACAGCATCGTGCGCCAGCGCGGCTTTTTCAACCTCTGCCTTGTCCATGTCCTTGGGCACATGGATCTCGGCCCGCCGCTTTCCGTTGATCTGGATGGGCAGCGTGATGGTTTCGTCGACCAGCTTGGACTCGTCCGCCACCGGCCACGGGGCCGTCGCCACCAGCCCCTCGTGACCGAGACGGTGCCACAGCTCTTCCGACAGGTGCGGCGTCATCGGCGCCATGAGCTGAACCAGCGCCGTCACCGCCTGCCGCTTGGCCTGTGCCCCCGCGGACGATTTCGCCAGCGTGTTTGTAAAGGCATAGAGCCTGGCGATCGCGGCGTTGAAGCCGAAGGATTCCACCCCGCCCGTGACCTCGTGGATCGTCTTGTGCATCTCGCGCAGCAGCGCCTCGTCGGCCTCGGGGTGCGCCGCCTCGGTGCTCTCTGCGATCTCGGTCACGATGCGCCAGACACGCGAGAGATGCTTGTAGGCGGCCTCGGCGCCCGCGGCGGTCCACTCCACGTCGCGCTCCGGCGGGCTGTCGGACAGGACGAACCAGCGGGCAGTGTCGGCCCCGTATTGCGCGATGATGGTCGAGGGGTCGACCACGTTCTTCTTCGACTTCGACATCTTGGCCGAGGGGATGATCTCCACCTCCTCACCGGTCGGTTTCAGAACGTGCCGGCCGTCACGCTCCTCCACCTCGTCGGGGAAGTGATAGACGGGGCGACCGTTCTCGTCGCGGCTGGCAAAGATCGCGTGAGTCACCATGCCTTGGGTAAAGAGCGCGTCGAAAGGCTCGCGCGATTTTTCCGGCAGGTGGCCGCAGACGTGCATGGCCCGGGCGAAGAAGCGGGAATAGAGCAGGTGCAGGATCGCGTGCTCGATCCCGCCGATATACTGGTCCACGTTCATCCAGTACTCGGCCGCGGCCATGTCCGTGGGGGTTTCGGCGCGGGGCGCGGTGAAGCGCGCGTAATACCACGAGCTGTCCACGAAGGTATCCATCGTATCGGTCTCGCGCTTGGCCGGCGCCCCGCAGGCCGGGCAGGCGCAGTCGCGCCACGTCGGGTGGCGGTCCAGCGGGTTGCCCGGCTGGTCGAAGGACACATCGTCGGGCAGGCGGATAGGCAGGTTCTCCTTGCGCTCCGGCACCACGCCGCAGGCGTCGCAATGCACCACGGGGATCGGGCACCCCCAGTAGCGTTGGCGTGAAAGCCCCCAGTCGCGCAGGCGGTAACGGACCATACCCCGGCCCTTTCCCTGCGCCTCGAACCATTCGATCGTCCGCTCGATGGCATCGAAACCGGTCGCCTCTCCAACCCCGGCGAAATGATCAACGTAGACCACCTTATCGCCCTTGGGCGGCACCAGCGCCGTGTTCCCGACCTCGGCGCTGTCACCCGGAAGATGGAAGGCATTGCGCACGGCAAGGTCGTATTTCCGGGCGAAATCGAGATCGCGCTGATCGTGCGCCGGACAACCGAACACTGCGCCGGTTCCGTATTCCATCAACACGAAATTGCCCACCCAAACCGGCAGGTCACGGTTCTCGGCCGGATGATGCACCGTCAGCCCCGTGTCGAAGCCCAGCTTTTCGGCCTTTTCCAGCGCCTCCTCCGTCGTCGCGCCCTTGCGCGCCTCGGCGCAGAAAGCGGCAAGCTCGTGGTTCTCGGCCTCGAGCGCCTTGGTCAGCGGATGGTCCGGCGAGATCGCCAGAAAGCTGGCACCGTGCATCGTGTCTGGTCGGGTGGAGTAACAGGTCAGCGTGTCGATACCGTGCGTCGGCGCGGTCAGTTCAAAGTCGATCTCGATACCGCGCGAGCGACCGATCCAGTTTTCCTGCATCAGCCGCACCTTGGCGGGCCAATTTTCCAGCCCGTCCAGCGCCTCCAGCAGGTCCTCGGCGAAATCCGAGATGCGGAAGAACCACTGCGTCAGCTCGCGCCGTTCGACCGGTGCGCCCGAGCGCCAGCCGCGGCCGTTCTCGACCTGCTCGTTGGCCAGAACGGTCATGTCGACCGGGTCCCAGTTGACCACCGCCTCCTTGCGGTAGACGAGACCCCTTTCGAGGAAATCGAGGAACAGCGCCTGCTGCTGGCCGTAGTATTCCGGGTCGCAGGTGGCGAATTCGCGGCTCCAGTCGATGGACAGGCCCATCGGCTTCATCTGGTCGCGCATGTCGGCGATGTTGCCATAGGTCCAGTCCTTGGGATGGCCGCCGCTGGCCATGGCCGCGTTCTCGGCCGGCATGCCGAACGCGTCCCAGCCCATGGGATGCAGCACGTTGTGGCCAGTGGCCAGCTTGTGGCGCGCGATCACGTCGCCCATGGTGTAGTTTCGGACATGGCCCATGTGGATACGGCCCGACGGATAGGGAAACATTTCGAGCACGTAGTACTTGGGCCGGTCCTCGTCGCGCTCCGCCCGGAAAATGCCCGCTTTTTCCCAGGCGTCCTGCCACTTGGTCTCGATCTCGGCGGGGGAGTAGCGTGACATCGGCTGCCAGTCCTTCCATCCTTGGGGTTTTCCCGGGTGATAGGCGCACATGCGCCCGTGGTCCAGTCCGTGCCGCGAAAAATGCGCGGGCTTTGCAGCCCGGCGGTGCCCGCCTATAACGGGACCATCCACGGGCGGGCGACGAAACCCATGAAAATCCTCTTCATTCACCAGAATTTTCCCGGCCAGTACAAGCATCTGGCGCCGCTTCTGGCGGCAAAGGGGCATACATGCGTCGCGCTGACCCTGCGCGTGAAGGAACCCAGAACATGGAAGGGGGTCCGGGTCCTGCCCTATGCACTGCCGGAACGTTCCGGGCAGAAGGTGCATCCGTGGCTGGTCGATCTGGACACCAAGGTGACGCGCGGGCATGCCTGTTTTCTGGCCGCGCGCAAGCTGCGCGCGCAGGGCTTCAGCCCTGATATCATCCTTGCGCATCCCGGGTGGGGCGAATCGATGTTCCTGCACGATGTCTGGCCCGCGGCGCGCCTGGGGCTCTACTGCGAACTCTACCACCGTGCCGATTACCCGCATCTGAACTTCGACCCCGAGTTCGAGCAGGGCGACCCGGAAACGCACCCCCTGCGTATAAGGCTCAAGAACCTCAACAACCACCTGCATTTCCCCGACGCTGATGCCGGCATCAGCCCGACGCGTTTCCAGGCAGATACCTTTCCCGATGATTTCCGCGGCAGAATCACCGTCTGCCATGACGGTATCGACACGCGCGTTGCGCGCCCCGACGCGCAGGCACGGCTGCGTATCGACGACGGGCCGGAGGTCAGCCGCGATGACGAGGTGATCACGTTCGTCAATCGCAACCTCGAACCCTATCGCGGCTACCATGTCTTCATGCGCGCCCTGCCCCGGCTCCTTGCCGAACGGCCCGTGGCAAGGGTGCTGATCGTCGGCGGGGACGAGGTGAGCTATGGCGCGCGGCCGCCAAAGGGACAGACGTGGAAGCAGGTGTTCATCGACGAGGTGCGCGGCCACATCCCTGACAGGGACTGGGCGCGCGTTCATTTCCTGGGGCGGATTCCCTACTCGGATTTCCTGTCGCTACTGCGCGTCAGTCGCGTGCACGTTTACCTGACCTATCCCTTCGTGCTCAGCTGGAGCCTGCTGGAGGCGATGAGTTGCGGCGCTGCGGTGGTGGCCAGCGACACGGCCCCCGTGCGCGAGGTGATTCGCGACGGCGATACGGGCCGGCTGGTGGATTTCTTCGACCGTGACGCGCTGGTGGGCGCCGTTTGCCGGTTGCTGGAAGATCCCGAGGAGCGCGCCGCCCTCGGCACGGCCGCCCGGCGGCAAATGGTCAGCGCCTACGATCTGGAAACGGTCTGCCTGCCAAGGCAGCTGGAATGGATCGACGCGCTGTCACGCCTGCCGCGGTCGGTTTGACCGCCGCGTTCAGAAACCCTTGGCCTTGACCCGCAACTGCCGCGCGCGCGACAGGATCGCGTTTTCGACCGCGCGCTGCGTTTCCTTGGACACGGGTCCCCTCCGGGTTTGCAGGGCCACGTTGAGCGAACGGGCATCAAGCGCCGGGTCACTGATCAGGATCGTCGCGCGATAGGCCGTCCCGCCGCCCGGAGGCCGACCATAGCCGGTGCTGATCACGCCGGTGAAGGGGTCCGCGCTCTGGACCGGGAGGAAATCGAGCGTCTGCAGCGAGGCGTTCCAGAGGTAGCGGTTCACCTTGACCTGCGCGCCCCCGTCCTTGAACAGGTCGAAAAGGCTCGACCCATCATCGACGGGGGTGGTCACGTCGGGGCCGGATTCGACCTCGAAGGCCTCTTCACGGACCGTTGTATCCTGAAACGCTCCGCAGGACGCGGTGAAGCCCGCGCAAAGCAGCGCGATAAAAGCTGTCTTCATACGGAGTTGGATCATTTTCGCCGCCCGTGACTGTTTCTCCCCTACTATCCAACAGCAGCGGACGGGGCAAGGAGTTTACCCGCTGCAGGCCATGCTCCGCCCGGCAAGGGATTGTGAAGCGCCGCGGGCCTGTGGCAAAGACCGTGAAAACAACACAACAAGGATCGATCCCTTGAGCCTTTCAGACATCACGGCCCGCATCAGGGCAGCAGAGAAAGAGGCCGGCCGCCCCGAGGGCAGCGTGACGCTGGTCGCGGTGTCCAAGAAGCAGCCCGAGGACCGGATCGAGGCTGTGCTGGAAGCCGGGCACCGTGTTTTTGGCGAAAACCGCGTGCAGGAGGCGGCAGGCAGGTGGCCCGCCTACCGCGAACGCTACGAGGGCATAAGGCTGCATCTCGTCGGCCCGCTTCAAACCAACAAGGCGCGGCAGGCGTTTGGCCTCTTCGACGCGATCCATACCGTCGACCGGCCCAAGCTTGCCCGCACCATCGCGCGCCTGGCACAGGAAGAGGGCCATTGCCCGGATCTGTTCATCCAGGTCAACACGGGCGAGGAAGAGCAGAAGGCCGGCGTGCTTCCTCCGGAGGCGGACGCCTTCGTGGCAGAGTGCCGCGGGCTCGATCTGCCGGTGCGCGGCCTGATGTGCATCCCCCCCGTGGACGAGGAGGCGAGCCTGCACTTCGCGTTGCTGGCCAAGATCGCCGCGCGCAACGGCCTGGATCTGCTGTCGATGGGAATGAGCGGGGACTTCGAGACGGCGATCGCGCTCGGCGCCACGCATGTGCGGGTGGGCAGCGCGATCTTCGGTGAGCGCGCGTACTGATTGCCCCCGTCAAGGCAATGGATCGCCGCGCGGAGTTAACCGGGCGGCATTTCCCCCGCAGGTGGCGGCGCCCCGCAAGTGCACGGCCTGATCCCGCGGGTCAGCGCCCCGCGGGCCGCACGATCAGCCGCGTGCCCGGCCGGATGAGCCGCGCGAGCGCGCGCAGCCGGTCCCTGCGCAGCGCGATACAGCCGGCCGTGGGATATCGCGGCCGCCGCCATGTGTGCACGAATATGCAGGACCCGGCATATGGCACGGCCGGTGGCCGGTTCCAGTCCGTGACCAGCACGAGGTCATAGAGCGGGTCCGCCCGTCGCAACACCTCGTGCGACCCGTCATGGGGACGCGACACGCGGCTGTTGTAGTCCGGCCGCTCCGGATCGTCGGACCACAGGTCGCCCGGTCCGATGGGCCGGGCCCATGCCGCCGGTCGCGCCATCCGGTCCGGCCGATAGAGCAATTCCACGATCCTGTGGACACCCGCAGGCGTTGCGCCGTCCCCTTCGCGCTTTGCCGTGCTGACCCCCGCGCGCCCGATGCTGCACGGAAAACACTGGCCCCTGAAACGCAGGCCCTTGGGCGTCAGAACGAGGTCGCGCGGTGTCATGCCGCCTTGATGCCCGAATCCAGGCCTCGGTTGAAGCCGTCATGGCGTCGCGGCGGTCGCGCGCGCCACATGTTCCCACGATACCGTCGATGCACCTCAGACGGTCAACGTGAAGAACAAGCGGCGGAAGGGGAAAAGAACCGAACCGTCGGAGCGCACCGGGTAGGCCGTGCGCATGACTTCCTCATAGCGTCGGATCAACTCGCCCTTCTCGGCCTCGTCAAGCGCCTGCAGGACCGGCCGCGCATAAGTGCTCTCGGTGAACCGGCGCACCGGATGGCTGTTTCCCTCGGCCACGAGGCGCTGGTAATACTCTGTCTCCCACAGGCGGAACTGCCCCTTGCCCGCCAGCAGCTCCTCGTAGCAGACCGGGGCCATCACGCCGGGTGTGCCCATCTTGCCGACCCGGCCGGGAAAAAGCTCCTGCGCCAGGCTCAGCCACACGCGGTGCGATGGCGCCTTGTTCTGGTGGGGCATCTGCACGGCCAGCGTGCCGCCCTTGCCCAGAAGCGAGGCGAGGCGCGGCATCAGTTTCTCGTGATCGCCCACCCAGTGCAGCACGGCGTTGGAAAAGATCAGGCCCGGCTTGCCCGCCGGGTACCAGTCGCGAATGTCGACCTGCTGCAGCTTGCCGTAGGCGTGGGTCTGCCGCGCCTTTTCCAGCATCGCCGGAGACGCGTCCACGCCGATGATCTCGCGCCCGCCGGCGCGCGCCCTGAGAGCGTCGCCCATGGCGCCGTTGCCGCACCCCAGGTCATACACCTCTCCCGTGCCCATCTGGCTGACACTGTTGAGAAGATCGAGCCCGGGGCGCATCCGCAAATCGTGGAACCGGGCATAGGCGCCCGGGTTCCAGTCATTGCTGCGTGATACGGTCGTCACGTCGAGGGTTCGGGCTCCAGGCCACCATCACCAGACCCGCGCGGGGATTTGGGTTTGGTCTTGGGGATCGACGCGACAGAGGGCTTGTCCTCCTTCTCGGGGGCGCCGCCGTCTCCCTCGTCCTCCGGCGGCTCTCCGCGGATCACGCGGCTGATCTCCTCGCCGGTGAGGGTTTCGTATTCCAGCAGCCCCTCGGCAAGGCGTTCCCAGTCCTGCTTGCGTTCCGTCAGGATGCCGTGCGCGCGCTCGTAAGCCTCGTCGATGAGGCGTTTCACCTCTTCCTCGATCAGCTCCTTGGTATGCGCCGACACCGAGAAGCCGCCTGCGGCATTGCCCATGTAGCCTTCGTGCGCCTGCTCGTAATCGACGTTACCGACCTTCTCGGACATGCCCCAGCGCAGCACCATCGCGCGCGCCAGTCCGCTGGCCTGCTGGATGTCGCCCGCCGGGCCGTTCGAGACATTCTCTGGGCCGTAATGGATGATCTCGGCCGCCTTGCCGGCCATGGTCATGGCAAGCTTCTGCTCGCACTCGTCCTTGTGCCAGTTCAGCCGGTCGATCTCTGGCAGGCTGACCACCATGCCCAGCGCGCCGCCGCGCGGGATGATCGTGGCCTTGTAGACCGGATCGCATTTCGGCAGCGACAGCCCGACGATCGCGTGCCCCGCCTCGTGGTAGGCGGTCTTTTCCTTCTGTTCATCGGTCAGGACCATCGAGCGGCGCTCGGCCCCCATCATCACCTTGTCCTTGGCATTCTCGAAATCGTCCATGGTGACAAAGCGCCGGCCCACCCGCGCGGCCATCAGGGCCGCCTCGTTGACGAGGTTGGCCAGGTCGGCACCGGAAAAGCCGGGCGTGCCGCGCGCCACGATCCGAAGATCGACGTCAGGGCCGAGCGGCGTCTTGCGCGCGTGCACGCCAAGGATCTTCTCGCGCCCCTTGATGTCGGGGTTGGGCACGGTGATCTGCCGGTCGAAACGGCCCGGCCGCAGCAGGGCAGGGTCCAGAACGTCCTTGCGGTTCGTGGCCGCGATGATGATCACGCCCTCGTTGGATTCGAAGCCGTCCATCTCGACGAGAAGCTGGTTGAGCGTCTGCTCGCGCTCGTCGTTGCCGCCGCCGTAGCCCGCGCCGCGATGGCGCCCGACGGCGTCGATCTCGTCGATGAACACGATGCAGGGCGCGTTCTTCTTGGCCTGTTCGAACATGTCGCGCACGCGGCTGGCGCCCACGCCCACGAACATCTCGACGAAATCCGACCCGGAAATGGTGAAGAACGGCACGCCGGCCTCGCCCGCGATGGCGCGCGCCAGAAGGGTCTTGCCGGTGCCCGGAGGGCCAACGAGCAGCGCGCCCTTGGGGATCTTGCCGCCCAGACGCGAGAACTTCTGCGGATTGCGCAGGAACTCGACGATCTCCTCCAGCTCTTCCTTGGCCTCGTCGATGCCCGCCACGTCGTCAAAGGTGACGCGGCCCTGCTTTTCCGTCAGCATCTTGGCCTTGGACTTGCCGAAGCCCATGGCGCCGCCGCCGCGGCCACCGCCCTGCATCCGGTTCATGAAATAGATCCACACGCCGATAAGCAGCAGGAACGGCAGAAGAGAAATGAGGAAGGTCTGGAAACCCGACTGCTCCTGAGGCTCGGCGCTCACCGGGATGTCGCGTTCCAGCAGCATGTCTGTCAGCTTGGCGTCTTCCGGCTTGACGGTCACGTAATCCTGCCCGTCCGTGCTGCGGAAACGAACGGTCTCGCCGTCCAGTGTCACGCTGCTGACGGTGTCATCCCGCACGGCCTGCACGAATTCCGAATACGGCATCTGCCGGCTCTGCAGGGTGTTGCCCGAGCCGCTGAACAGGTTGAACAGCGCCAGGATCAGAAGAAAGAGGACCAGCCAGAAGGCTATGTTTCTCGCGTTACCCAAGGGTGCTCTCCTCGAAAAGGACCGCCTAGCTCTACCACAAGGCTTGAACGTCTTAAATAGCCATCATCCCGGCAGGATCAATGCGCGACGAGCGCGGCGAAGTCGTGGCGATCACGGTGTACGAGCTCTGCCTGCCAGCCGTTTTCCAACCTGGCGAGCGGCGCCGCCAGAAGGGTATCGCCGCGCCACACCGCCGGAGACGCCGCCAGAGACGCTGCCGGCAGAACGGAATTTTTCCTATCTGGACAATACCTTAACCCATCCCTTCCCAACGGCCCGATGCGCATGTCGTCCCGTGCAGGCCCGTGCAGGCGCCAGCGTCCGTCCCAGATCTCGCCGACGGGGACGAAATGTCCCCTCACCGCACTCTCCTCGCGGGTGACGCGCACGCTGCACGGGCGGGAAATCAGGCGGCATCCCTGCAGCGTCAGGGTGTCGCCCCCCGCGACGCTGTCCAGCGCACGCGACAGGGCCGCACCGCGCGGCGGGTAGTCGGCCCCGCTGATCCACATCAGAACCTCGCGGAGCAGCCTGCGGGCGATCTCGGCCGGCAGCGCGGCAAGCCCGCCGCGGTCGATCAACACGTCGCCGAGTTCGATGCGTGCGATACGCCGGGCGACATCGGCCATCTGCATGTCCAGCGCTTCGCGCGCGTCCGCCATGTGACCGGCAACCGACGACAGCGTTGCCGCATCGATCCCCAGAGGCGCGAGCGCCGTCAGCGCCGCCCGCGCCCGGACGCGCTCGAAAGCCTCGTCCGCGTTCGTCGGGTCCTCCGCCCAGCAAAGACCGCGATCCTCGAGCACCGCCCGCAATTCGTCGCGCCCGGCATCCAGAACCGGCCTTGCGAAGGTCACGCCGGCGTGTTCCCAACATGCCGCCATGGCAGATAGCCCGTCGACACCTGCCGCCCGCGCCAGACGCATCAGAAAGGTTTCGGCCTGATCGTCCATGGTGTGGGCAACCGCGATACACGCGATGCCGGTTTCGCGCGCCCACCGCGCCATGAGATCATAGCGCGCGCGGCGCGCACGGTCCTGCAGGTTTCCGTGCCCGTCCCAGCCATGCCACCGCAGCGTGGAATGCGGAATGCCCCGCGCCTTGCAGACACGCGCGACCGCGTCGGCTTCTGCCGCGGCCTCGGCACGCAGGCCGTGATCGACCGTGACGGCGTGAAGTGCCGGGCCGCCGATCCCGCGCCACTCGTCAAGAAGCACCAGCAGCGCCAGCGAGTCGCTGCCGCCCGACACGGCAACGCCAAGGATCGCGGGCGGGTGTTCCCCGAAAAAAGCTTCGATCCGGCCGTCGAGGCCCATGGGCGGGCGCGTCACTGGCAGCCCAGGCGCTGCATTTCTTCACGTGCCTGCTGCGCGGGTTGCCCCCCGGGAAACCGGTACCCGACCTCGGCCAGCGTGGTGCAGGCATCCTCGGTCTTGCCAAGCCGTCCCAGGGCCCGGCCCACACGGTAAAGCGCCACCGGTGCTTGCGCCCCGTTCGGGGCCGCGCTGAACGTGTCCAGGTACACGCGCGCCGCCTTGGAGGTCATACCCGCCGCTTCCAGTGCCTCGCCCCGTTTCAACCGGGCCTTCGCTTCGAGCGGGCTTGCGGGGTAGTCCTGCCGGAAACGCGCGAAAAGGTCGGCCGCGGTCGCGTAATCGCCCTGGTCGAGCGCCTTTTGCGCGGCGTCGAAATCGTCCTGTTCGCTGATGGCCAGCTGCGCCCCGTCGGTGCCGGGGTCGTCCGCCGGGGTGGTGACGGCCGCCATCCCAGCGCCCGCCGCGGCGGTCTCGCCGCCCAGTGTCGTGCCCTCGTCCAGTTGCGCGATGTCGCAATCGCTTTCCAGTTCGCACAGCCGGAACTCCAGATCGCCCAGCCTGTTGGTGCCATCACGCACGATCCGGTCGATACGGTGCTGCAGCTCCTCGGTCTTGGCCGTGAGCCGCTGGAGTTCACTCTCGATCGCCGAAACGCGTTCGATCACCGAGCCCCCGGCCACGAGGTTCTTTGCCCCGCCGGTGGTGCTGAGCTCCCGCTTGAGCTTCTGCAGCTCGACATGGAGCACCGACATTTCCTGCCGGATGTCGGCCAGCGTCGACTCGCGGTCGCCTTGCGCCGCGGCGGCGCCGGCCAGACCGGCCATCACGACACATATTCCCAGCACGAAGCGGCGCATTGGCGGCATCTCCCTAGCTCGTGGGACCGGCGGAGATCACGGTCACTGCGCGGCGGTTGCGCGAATAACAGCTTTCCTCGCTGCAGATCTCGATCGGGCGCTCCTTGCCGTAGGAGACGATCTCCAGCCGGCTGGCAGCCACCCCCTGGCTGACGAGGTATTCCTGCACGGAGTTCGCCCGGCGCGCCCCGAGGGCGAGGTTGTACTCCCGGGTGCCCCGCTCGTCGGCGTGGCCCTCGATCACGGCGTTATAGTCGGAATTGGTCATCAGCCACTCCGCCTGCTGATCCAGCGTGGCGCGCGCGGACGACGTCAGGGTGGACTGGTCCACCTCGAACAGGACGCGATCGCCCACGGCCTCCTGGAAGTAAACCGGCGAGGACGGGTCGCCAGCGGCGGCCGACGCGCTGCTGGCCGCGCCCGCGTCATTGCCGAACCGGGCCGAATTACTGCACGCCGCCAGCGAAAGCGCGGCGGTCATTATGATGAGCTTGCTCAGATTGGTCATGTCGTTGCCCTTGATGCCTCTGTGTCTTGTCACGTTGTGGCCAATGTTTACCCTGGTCTTGGCCCTTTCTTACCACAGCCGACCGCGGTTTGGAACGCGCGCGGTTCACTCCTGCAGCGGCGACCAAGACGGGTCCGACGCCCCGGTGCCGGTTGAGACCTGCCGCAGGTTGCGGCCGGTGATGTCTACCGTGTAAAGGCTCGAGCGGCCCTGCGCGCCGCGGGTTTCGCGCGTGAACATGATGACGCGCCCATTCGGCGCCCAGGAGGGCCCCTCGTCGAGGAACGACGCGGTCAACAGCCGTTCCTCGCTGCCGTCTGTGCGCATGACGCCGATATGGAACCGGCCCTTGGACTGCTTGGTAAAGGCGATGAGGTCGCCGCGCGGCGACCAGACGGGCGTGCCGTACCGGCCCTGCCCGAAGCTGATCCGCTCGGCCTCGCCGCCGCCGGAGGGCATGATGTAGAGCTGCGGCGTGCCGGAACGGTCGCTTTCGAACACGATCCGCTTGCCGTCGGGGCTGAAGCTCGGCGCCGTCTCGATGGATGGCGCGCGGGTCAGCCGGCGGCTCTGCCCCGTGGCGATGGTCATCTCGTAGAGGTCCGTGTTGCCGCCGCGGGTGAGACTGTAGACCACTGTCCGCCCATCGGGCGAAAACCGCGGCGCGAAACTCATCGTGCCCTCCTGGCTGGTTTCCAGCGCCCGGCGCCGCGCACTGGCCACGTCCAGCACGTAGATGCGCGGAAACCCCGTTTCGTAGCTGGTGTAGAGCACGCGGTCCCCGGTCGGCGAAAACCGCGGGGCGAGCACGAGCGCGCTCCCGTCTGTCAGGTAGGACACGTTGGCCCCGTCATAATCCATGATCGCCAGCCGTTTGCGGCGCGCGTCCTTTGGCCCGGTTTCGGCGATGAAAACGACGCGGCTATCGAAATACGGCTCCTCGCCGGTGAGCCGTGAATAGACCTGGTCGGCCACCTTGTGTGCGATCCGCCGCCAGCCCTGCCGGGTGCCGACGAGTTGCAGCCCCTGCCCCATCTCCTGCCCGGCAAAGACATCGTAGAGCCGAAAGCGCACCACGACCTTTCCGGCGTCGTCGACGCTGACCGCGCCAGTGACAAGCGCCTCGGCGTTGATGGCCCTCCAGTCGGAAAACTGGACCGGGCTGGCGAAACTCGTGACCCGCGCGATGTGCGCCTCGGGGGGGATTTCCCTGAACAGTCCCGTACCGGTCAGGTCGGCGGCGATCACCCGCGTGATGCGCTCGGCGAATTCGCGTCCCGCCGCGCTGTCGGCCACAAAGGTCGGCACGGCCACCGGCAAGGGCTCGATCACGCCCTCGGTGATCTCGATCCGGAGCGGCCCGTCATCGTCCTGCGCCGCGGCGGGGGAGGCAAGGATGGAAAAGGCCGCAAGGAGGCTCAGCAGGTATCGCATCATTTGATCCTCATTCTCTCCGGATTGAATGTCATTTCAATATCCCGCCAGCGCTCGTACTTGCCCGGCGGCAGGTCATATCCGTCCACGCCGCAGCGGATGATGGCGCGGCGGGCGGCCTGAAACGCCTGCTCTGCGGCACCGTCGCCGCCACCGGACGAGCTTACCATTTCGATCGAACCGGTCAGCGGACTCCCGTCCTCGGCCATGCGCACGGACACGACGACCGTCGTTCCAAGCGCCTCGGTCGAGAGCGACCCGACATTCCAGCATTGCTCGACCGCCACGCGCAGCGCATCCTTTTCGCCCGCCGTCAGCGGCGGACCGGCGGGGGTATCGGCGCTGTCGCCCGAGCCGCCGAGGGCGGCCGCAACGGCATCCTCCACCGCGGCATCGTCGACGTCGGGCGATGTGGCCGTCTCCTGTTCCGAGGGGGGCTCGGCCGGGTCCTGCGTCTCGGCCTGCGCCGCGCGCTGCGGGCGCGACCTCGGCCTGAGCGAGCGCGACGGTGCGGCATCCGCTTCCTCGGCCTCGGTCACGATCTCGGTCGCGGCTTCCTCGCGGGCGGTAGGCTGTTCCTGTTCTTCCACCGGTTCCGACGTCTCGTCCGGCGCCGTCCGCTCGCGGTCGATGTCGTCGATCTGGACATCTGGGTCCGGCGGGGCCACCGGCTCGGGGGCGACGCGCGGCGCGGGGCTCGGGGCGGACCTTTCGGGCGGCTCAGGCACCAGCGCGGCCGTGTCTTGCCCCGGCGGCTGCAGCACCGGCGGGTCATCACCCACATCCGCCTGCGCCGGTGGCGCGGGGGTCTCGACGTCGGGCGTTGTATCGGGCTGCGCGCTCTCGGTGGCCTCGGGGCGGCTGACCTCCGGCGGGCTGTCCGCCCGGGAATTCAGCGTCGGCGCCTCCCCGGCTGCGGGCGGCTCGGGAGTATCGACATTCGCCGCCGCCTCGGGCTCGGGCTTGGGCGCGGTCAGCGCGGCGTATTCCTCTGCCGAGATCGCTGTCACCTCCGTCACCTCATAGGGCAGCGGTTCGGATTGAAAGGCGCCGCCGAAGACGGCCCAGGCGATGAGGCCGGCATGAGCGGCCCCGGATATGATCTGTCCGGTCTTCATCGGCCACGCGTCAGCCTTCCTCGTCGAGCGTCGGCCCGCCGGTATCGGTGACAAGCCCGATATCGGCGAAACCGCCGCGGTTGAGCGCGCCCATGACCTGCATCACGTCCGCATAGGGCACCGCACCGTCGGCGCGCAGAAAGACCCGGGCGCTGTCCCGCTCGGCCGCGATGGCCCGCAGGCGGCTGACCAGTTCGCCGCGCGCGATCTCGGTCGTCTGTATGGTCACCGTGCCGTCCGCGCCCACGGTGACTGTCAACGGCTCCTCCTGTTCGCCCGGCAGGGCGCCGGCCGCCGTCCTGGGCAACTCCACCGGCACGCCCACCGTCATCAACGGCGCGGCCACCATGAAGATGATCAGCAGCACCAGCATGACATCCACGAAGGGTGTCACGTTGATCTCGGCCATGGGGCGCGTGCGTCCGCGGCCGCGCCGGCGGCGCCCCCCCTCCGATGTCTTCTGAATGACGCCCGCCCCCATTGCTCAGCTGTCCAGCTGCCGGCTGAGGATGGTCGAGAACTCGTCGGCAAAGGCCTCGTAGCCTGCCACGATGCGGTCGGCATCCGCGCTAAGCTTGTTGTAGAAGATCACCGCCGGGATCGCCGCCAACAGGCCCAGGCCGGTGGCCAGCAACGCCTCGGCGATGCCCGGCGCCACCACGGCGATGTTGGTGTTCTGCTGCTCCGCGATCTCGATGAAGGCGTTCATGATACCCCAGACCGTGCCGAAAAGCCCGATGAACGGCGCGGTGGAACCGACCGTCGCAAGTATCGAAAGCCCGCGCTGCAGCTCGTCGGCCTCCTTGGCTATGGCAACATCCATGTTGCGGTCGATCCGGGCCGTTGCCCCGGGAATGAGCGCGCCATCGTCACGATGGGACCGGCGCCATTCCATCATGCCCGCGGCGAAAACGCGCTCGGACCGGCCGGACGGGTCTGCGCCGATCTCCTCGAACAGCTCGTCGAGCGGCTCGCCGGACCAGAACCGCTCGTCGAACCGGTCGGCCTCTGCCCGCGCGCGGCGATAGGCGATGAGCTTCTCGATGATGATCGACCACGCCCAGAACGATGCCAGCACCAGCATCAGCATGACGATCTTGACGATCAAGGTTGCGCGCGCGAACAGCGCCCACAGCGAGTAGTCCGCGGCCTGCGCGACTGCCAGAGTCTCTGCTTCCATCTGCCTGCTCTTCAAATCCGGTTCGTTGCCTTTGGCCTTGTTTGCCGGCCCTTTTGGCGGACAGCCTAGCGGAATTCCACTGCGAACACCATCAAATCCGCGTCAGCGGACCGGCCAAAACGGCGGAAAGCGGATATTTGCCGTCCACGCCTGCCTAATGCAGCTTTCGGCGGATCCCTTCGGGCAGCCGCACGGGCTGTCCGGCCAGGGTGATGCAGGCGATCGTGACGCGCGCGGCAAAAAGCTCCTGCTCTTCGCGCATCACCGACTGGTCCATGACCAGCCGCGCGCCGCTGACCGAGCGGGTGGTGGTGCGCACCTCCAGCACGTCACCGTAGCGCGCAGGCTGCATGTAATCCGCCTCGATCCGGCGCACGGCGAAAACCACGCCCTCCTCGCGCATCGCGTTCTGGTCGAGCCCGAGTTCCCGCACCCACTCGCTGCGGGCGCGTTCGATGAACTTGAGGAAATTGGCGTGATAAACGATCCCGCCCATGTCGGTGTCCTCGTAATAGACATTCATGCCGAAGCGGTGTGTCATGATACTGACCCTAGCGCCGGATTGACGGTTGCGGAAGCGTCGGCGTGGAGGATATGCGATCGACAGGGTCACGTTTGCCCCGTTCCCGGCCCGTGCCGGAGCATTTCCTGGCGGAGAGAATTATGGAAGAAATACTTGATACCTTGAGCGGTTACGGCCCGCTCGTCATCAGTGCGGCAAAGGTTGTCGCCGTGCTCGTCGTCGGGTGGATCGTGGCCGGCGGCGTCAGCGGCATGATCCGCCGCCGCGTGAACGCCAACCTGAAGATCGACAACACGATAGGCAATTTCGTGGCAAGTATCGCGAAGTGGGTCATCCTGCTGATGGTGCTCACGGCCGTCCTGGGGCTGTTCGGGATCGAGGCCACCAGCCTCGTGGCCGTGCTGGGCGCCGCCACGCTCGCCATCGGGCTGGCGCTGCAGGGCACGCTTAGCGACCTGGCCGCCGGGTTCATGATCATCCTGTTCCGACCCTACAGGAACGGGCAGTACGTTGACATCGGCGGCACCGCGGGCACAGTGGTGGACATCAACCTGTTCATGACCGAGCTGGTGACCCCCGACAACGTGCAGATCATCCTGCCCAACGGGCAGGCATGGGGCGCAGTGGTCACCAACTATTCGCACCACCCCACGCGGCGCTGCGATTTCACTTTCGGCATCGACTATGGCGACGACGCCGACGCGGCAATGAAGATCATCACGGACCTCGCCGCGGCCGACGCCCGTGTGTTCGACGATCCCGCGCCATGGGTCCGTGTCACCAACCTCGGTGACAGCAGCGTGGACCTGGGCGTGCGCCTGTGGTGCAATGCGGATGACTACTGGAACCTCAAGTTCGACATGACGAAGGCGGTCAAGGAAGCCTTTGACGCGGGCGGAATCTCGATCCCCTTCCCGCACACGGTCGAAATCCAGAAGACCGGCTAGACCCCCACGCCATCCTGCCGGGCGAGCGAGTACTCGGCCAGCGGCTCGTAAACCGGCCCCTCGCGCGTCAGGTCCGAACGATAGAGCGCGAAATGGTCCACGTCGATCGTACCGGCATCCAGATCGCCGTAGGCCTCCAGCACCCCGGCGATCCGCTGCGTTTCCAGCATGGTCAGCTTCCTTGGAAAGCGGGCCAGCGTGACATGCGGGCGGAACCGCTCTCGCGGCAGGTTCACGCCCGCGCCGCGCGCCGCCGCGCGCACCTTGTCGCGCAGGTGCACCAAGGCCTCCGAACGGTCCACGCCCGCGTAGATCAGGCTGGGCGTGCGGCCGCCGAATATGTCCGTGCCTGCAATGCGGATACCGAACGCGGGCACCGACAGCTCCGACAGGCGCTCGTGCAGCTCTTCGAGCACCGTTTCGGGCTGCTCGCCCAGAAAGGCCAGTGTCACGTGCCAGCTTTCCGGCGCGACGGGGCGGCCCACCTCCAGGGCATGCTGCACCTTGTACAACGCACCCGCCTGCCCGTCCGGGACGGGGATGGCGATGAAGCTGCGGATCCCCATGCCGCGCTCACTGGGTCTGGCCGACCCGCGCGGCGAGCCTGAGCGCATGGGCGGGGTCGCGCGCCACGGGCGGCATCACCGGGTCGTAACCGGCCCTGATCACCGCCGCGATGTCGGGGCGCAGGATCACGCCGTCATCTCCCGCACCCGGTGCCCGCGCCAGCGGCGAGCGATCCATGAAGGCCGTGTCGGACCACAGCACGATCGTCTGCACCACCTGGCTCAGCGCCAGCGTCTCGGCGGGAACCTTGTCCAGCTCGGCATCCATGCGGACAAAGACGAATGCCGCCTTGATCGCGTCCCGTTCATCGAAGCGAAAGACGCGATACTGGTTGGCTCCTCCCTTCTTGAGCCGCTGGACCAGCGGCTCAAGCCCGTCGACAAGGCGGTCCAGGTCGGGCACCTCCAACAGTTCGTCCCAGTCGCGGAAGAAGAACATCATCAGGTTGACGCCGAGTTCCGGGTCGGTCTCGGCCATCTGGTGGCCCGCTAGGCTGACCACGGCCTCGACCGCACCCTTGACGATTTCCAGCGTGCGGTCATCCACCCCGAACACCACCGGCACGATGGGCCGCCCCCAACGGGCAAAGAGGTAGTCGCCGCTCTCGCGCGTGAAAAGCGCCTCGATCCGTTCGCTTGACATGGGCTCGGTCATGGTCACCCGCTTAACAGGCTGCGGCCACAGTGCAATCCCCCGCGCGGTCATGTCGCTGACGGGCCGCCGGCCCGCACATCGACCGAACGGGGGGGTCACTTGCCGAACAGATCGCTCTGCCCCTTGGGCCGGGGCGCCTCCAGCCCCAGGTGATGCCAGCCGCCCTGCGCCAGCATCCGGCCCCGCGGCGTGCGCTGGATCAGGCCCTGTTGCAGCAGGTAGGGCTCGATCACCTCTTCCAGCGCGTCGCGCGCCTCGCTCAGCGCGGCGGCCATGGTCTCGATCCCAACCGGCCCGCCCTGGTAGGCCTCGGCGATCAGCCGCAGATAACGCCGGTCGGCGGCGTCGAGCCCGAGCGCGTCCACCCCCAGCCGGGTGAGCGCGTCGTCGGCCAGCGCGGGGGTTATGCGCCCGTCGCCCTCGACCACGGCGAAATCGACCACCCTGCGCAAGAGCCGCCCGGCAATGCGCGGCGTCCCGCGCGAGCGGCGGGCCACCTCTCGCGCGCCCGCCGCCTCGGTCTCGACCCCCATCAGCGCCGCGTTGCGCGCGACGATCTCGTGCAGTTCGTCCTCGGTGTAGAACTGCAGGCGGGTGGGAATGCCGAAGCGGTCGCGCAGCGGCGTGGTCAGCAACCCCAGCCGCGTGGTCGCGCCCACGAGCGTGAAAGGCTGCAGCTCGATCCGCACGGTGCGCGCCGCCGGCCCCTCGCCGATGACGAGATCGAGCTCGAAATCCTCCATCGCGGGGTAGAGGACCTCCTCCACCGCCGGGTTGAGCCTGTGGATCTCGTCGATGAAGAGAACGTCGTTCCGCTCGAGGTTGGTGAGGATCGCGGCAAGGTCGCCGGCCTTGGCCAGCACCGGGCCCGACGTCATGCGAAAACCCACCCCGAGCTCGCGCGCGATGATCTGCGCGAGCGTCGTCTTGCCCAGACCCGGCGGGCCGTGGAACAGCGTGTGGTCCATGGCCTCGCCACGCTGGCGGGCGGACTGGACAAAAACGCGAAGGTTGGCCTTGGCCTCGGCCTGCCCGATGAAATCCTCCAGCGCCTGGGGGCGCAGGCCACGCTCGGCGTCCTCGGGCAGAGGATCGGGGCGCAAGGTGGGGTCGGGACCGGTCATGGACGCTCCTCAAGCCCGTGCGGGCTTTCCTCGCGAAGAGGCCTGCAAAGGCCGATGAGCGCCGCCATGGTTGCTACCCTTTCGGCGCCAGCAGGCGCAGCGCGGCGCGGATCAGCGCCTCCGCCTCTGCCTGCGGGTCGTCGCCGGCTGCCTGCGCCACGGCTCCGGCCGCCTCGCCGGGTGCATAGCCCAGATTGGTCAGCGCCGACAAGGCGTCGGCCTGTGCGCG